>JAFGHX010000242.1 GCA_016929905.1 Kiritimatiellia bacterium | reverse complement strand
TGGCTACGGCGGGCGCGGCCCGCCTTCGCCGTCGTGCCTCCTGGCTACGGCGGGCGCGGCCCGCCTTCGCCGTCGTGCCTCCTGGCTTCCGCCGTCGCTCTGCGAGCTATGGCGGACAAGTCGTCGGGCGCGGCCCGGTCGATCGCCGCCTAATCATACGCGTCCGGCGCACGGCCACGCTGCCGCTGAACGTGCAGAAACATGCGGAATATGCGCATAGGGAAAGTAGAAGCGGCGTCCCGCCGCTTTCCGGAAGTCTGCGGATTGGTGGGGCCGGCGGCGCGGTGCGCCGCCGGGGAAGCGGCGAGCCGCCGTCGCCCTGCGGGCTATGGCGAGCCAGGGACGCCGCTTCTACTTTCCGCGCCAGGTGTGGCCGCTGGAGCGGCGGTAGTCGGACGGGGCCACGCGCGTGGTCTGCCTGAAGGTCTTGCTGAAGTGGCTGAAGGAGGCGTAGCCGACTTCGAGTGCGATTTCCGTGACGGACAGGGTGCTGTCCAGCAGCAGGCGTCTGGCGCGCTCCATGCGCAGCGCCGTGAGACGCCCGGCCGGGGTGTCGCCCGTGGTCGCGCGGAAGACGCGGGCCAGATGCGCGGGCGAGAGCCGGACGGCGGCGGCGATCTCCCGGCGCGAAAGTCGCCGGTGCATGTTTCGCCGCATGAACGTCTCCGCCCGCGCAACGAGCATCTGGTGGTATTTCGCGTTCAGCGGCGAGAGGAGCGGTTCGGCCGGCGGCGACGCCTCGGCGCCCTGCCGGGCCGTACCGATGAGAATCCGCACGATCAGCGCGAGCAAATGGTCGGCGCTGTTCAGCCCCGGCGCGCCGCGCAGTTCGTCGGCCAGCGCGTGCAGGTCGGGCCTGAGCAGGGGCGGGATGGCGAGCCGCCGGCCCGGCAAGGCGTCGAGCTGCAGTCGGCGATTGGTGAAATGGACGTACAGGTAGCCCGGCGCCCGGCCCCGGCATTCGAACGAACGGGAGGCGGAAGGGGGGACCAGGACCGATTGCTCCGCCCCGAGCACGTAGCGCGTGCCGTCCACTGTGGCTTCGACTCGGCCGTACAAGACGGCGTACCACTGGTAAGAGTGATGCCGCACGTGCGGGCTGGCGCGGTAGTGGGGGCCCGCCTCTTTGTAGGCCGCGCTTTCGACGATGATGGGCCAGGACGAGTCTGTCATAGCGGCAGCAGCCACTATACCCGCGCGGCCCGGTCGCGCGCCACCAAAAAGAAGGGAACTTGCTCAGGAGCCCGGCGTCGCCCGGGGCGAAGCGGGGTTCTCGAGCAAGTTCCCGATCAAGTTCCCGAGTAAGTTCTCGAGTAGGTTTTCGAGCAAGTTCGGGCAGGGACCGCCGGTCATTTCTTTGCCCACTTCGCCTTCATCGCCTTCATCTCGCGGTTCGGCTTGATGCGCCGGGATGTGAGCTGGTTGGCCTTGTCGTACAGCCAGCGGCCCTGGTTGTCGCGCAGCACCGGCATGCGCTTGGCGACCGGCGGGAGGTTCGCCGCTTTCGCCGGTTTGCCGGCGTACCAGTAGGCGACACTGCTCATTTCGTTGCAGAGGTGATTGCCGTGGCCATGCTCGATCGTGACTTTGATCTCCCGGCGGAACCGGACCGGATTCTCGAGGTGGTGCACGTAGCTCGTCTGATAGCCGTTCGTGTTCGATTCGTGGATGGAGGAGCCGTTGCGCAGGAAGGCGTTCGGCTGCATGCCCCACGCCTGGTTCAGGTAGTCTTCGCTGCCTGTCCCGTGCAGGTCCGGCGGCCACTTGTAGCCGTCTGTCCAGATCATGTCGTCGCCCTCGCCCCACCATGTGCCCTGGAAGTTGGTGACGCTCAGGTTGCACCCGATGTAGTGGCCGCAGCCCTTCGTCTCGAGGATGACGTAGTTGTTCTGCCAGGCCGCCCGCTCCTTGTTCACAATGTTGGCCTCGGGCGTGTTCACCCGGATCTCGTGCCCCCAGCCGCCGAACGGGTTCTCGCGCCGGAACTCCGCATGGAAATAACCCGCGTCCGACTGTGGCACCGCGTCGTACTGTTCGTAGTCGACATAGAAGTACTGCCCGTGCCGTTCCTTGCTCTGGTTCACGAGCTCAACGACCGCCCGTTTCCGAAACGGCATCGGCGCGTAGCAGTTCAGCGCGCAGCCCTGGTTGAACGCGTTGTTGTGCCGCGTGGAGGCACTGAACAGCAGGGACTGGTACGAATTCACGATGCAGTGGCCCAGCCCGAAGAAATCGCCAAGCGGACACAGGACGCTTGGCGCCCGCGCGTCGTCCCACGTGATCCGCAGCAGGCATTCCCGATAATGGTGGCGTTGGGTCATCCAGATGTGCGTAATGCAGCCCGGCCCCTCGATGTCCGCCAGGACTCTCGTTTCGCCCGGCTCAATTTGCCATGCGTCTTGATTTCGGCCGTCCGTGTTCCACGAACTCATGCGCCGCGTCCGCGCGTTGCGTATCCGGCTGATCGACATCATGACCGATCCTCCCTCCGTTTCCTCTGCCTGCCGTCTTTCTCCGGTTCGGCACCACCGCCCGTTCCGTGCCCTTCGGTGTAATATATATTATGACAAAAACAAGAATGTCAATAAGAGCTCTTGAATCTTTCTCTCAATTGGCGTATAACGAAACAGGGAAACATAATAATTGGCAAGGGATGTATGTGTGGGGGTTTCATTGGCATCCGTTCAAGAATTCCGAGACAAGTTTCCGAGTAAGTTCTCGATCAAGTTTGCCGTCTCGGGAATTCTCGATCGTTGCTGACAACCAGAGAGCATCAACCATGCCGAAGAAGGTATTCGAAGGGTTTGTGCGTGAGCTGGTGCGGGACATCCGCGCGCATCATCGGCCGGGCGAGCGTTACTTGACGGTGCGCGGCATTGCGGAGCGGTTTCGGGTGAGTCTGCAGACGGCGCAGAAGGCGGTGAAGCTGTTGAGTGGGCGGGGCATGATCTGTTCCGCGCCGAAGCGCGGCATCACGATCAGGAGTCTGGAGTCCAGAGTGGACGTGGCAGGCAAGCGTCTGGCGGTGGTTTCGGACGTGCACGACTTCCGGTTCAACGAAGCGTTCTGCCGTGGCGTCAAGGGGGCGGTTTCGGCGGCCGGGGTGATGGTGGATTGGGTGGACGAGATTCCGGCGGACACGCGCGCGCTGGCATTTGGCGAGTTCCTGACGGCGTTGGGCGCGGACGGCGTGGTGGCGCTGGGCTTCAAGGACGCCGCGCTGGGCTTTTATCACGCGCTGTGTCAAGGCGTCGATCTGGTGGCGGACATCGCGTTGGACGAGCTGCCGACCCTGCCGGTGGTGCAGACGGACAATTTCCGGCACGCGCAGGAGGCGGCCTTTCTGATGGCGGAGAAGGGGCACACGGACGTTCTGGTGGCCGGGTACTATCCGTCGGGGAACAGGCGCTACGAGGGCTTCTGCGCGGGGGCGGCCGAGAAGGGGCTGACCGTGCGCTACGTGTGTCTGGCGGAGGCGTCGGCCAACGCGCGGCTGGACCGTTTTTTCGACTCCTTTTCCGAGCGGCACGCGGTATTCTCGCAGGACTACGCGACCAACCACGTGCTGGCCCCGAAATTTCTTCAGCATCGGATCCGGGTGCGAAAGGCGAACTTCCTGGTCTACGACTGCGAGACGGACCACTTCGTCTACCGGGGTTTGCCGCCCGTCCGCGCCGTCGCGCCTTCTCTGGAGCGGATCGGCGGGCGGCTGGCGCGCAAGCTGCTGGGCAAGTGGGAAACCGGCCGTTACCCGGCGCCGCTGTTCGAGAAGATCTGAGGCAGGCTGTTTTCGCCTTGCATTTTGAGGGCATTTCCCGCACAATATGGCACTCCCTTCCGATCTGACGGCGGAGGAAGCGGAGCACACCCGATTCTCTTCTTGCGGTTTCGTTCAGTAAGGAGACGCATGACAGACCAGCCCAAGATTGAAGGTTTCGAATTTATCGAGAAGCTGGGCGAAGGCCCGACCGGCGAGGTCTGGAAGGCCCGGCAGGTGGCGCTGGACCGCACCGTAGCGCTGAAGATCCTGCATGCGCACATCCGGCAGGACCACAAGAAGGTCGAGCAGGTCCGCGAAGAAGCCAAGGCGGCGGCCCAGTTGTCGCACCCGAATTTCATCGAGGTCTACGATATCTGTGAGAAGGACGATCACATCTATATCGTGATGGAGTACGTGGACGGCTACTGCATTAACGACTGGCTGCGCAAGGGCGGGGCCGTTCCGGAGAAGAACGCGCTGCTGTTGGTGGAGAACATTGCGTTCGCGCTGGAGTATCTGTGGAGCAAGGCGGGCATCGTACACTGCGATCTGAAGCCGGGCAACGTGATCATCGCCCAGGACGGAACCGTCAAGGTCACCGGCCCGGGCATGGCCAAGATCGCGGGGGTCACCGCGGCCAGCGTGGGCGGCATCAATCCGCATTACATGTCGCCTGAAGAGGCGGCGGGCGAGGAGAAGATCGACCAGCGCGCGGACATCTACTCGCTGGGCGCGCTGCTCTACCACATGGTGACCGGCAAGCTTCCGTTCGACGAGCCGACGGTTATGGAGGTCATTCACAAGCTGCTGCATGACCAATTGCCGGCGTCCGACGACGTGAACCCGCGGCTGCGTGCGCCTACGGCATGGCTGATCGAGAAGATGATGGCGAAGAAGCGGGCGGCCCGGCAGAAGGACTGGAACGCGGTGCTCGAAGACATCGCGCAGGCCCAGGGCGGCTACCTGCCGCTGGGCAAGTTGCCGGAACCCGGCGAGAGCGCCGTGCGGCGAAGCAAGAAGCGGAAGGCGCCGCTGAGCGAGACGCAGAAGCTGACGCATCGCGTGGGCGAACTGGGCAAGATATCCTCCGTGCGCGTGAACGCCAGCGAGATCCGCCGGCAGCTCGCCAGAACGCAGAAGCCGCGCAATATCTGGTCGACGCTGATCTGGATCGTGGTGCGGATCGCGATCGTGCTGGTGATCGGCGCGGCGGTCGGCGCGTATTTCACCGGCGGCGATCTGAGCAAGTTGTGGGACGGGGTCCGCGCGAAGTGGCAGGAGTTCCGGAACATGATGCCCAAACAGCGGCTCGGCCCGGCGCCCGCCTCCAGTCGCCACGCCGCCCCGGCCGACGAGCCGGGGCCGGAGCGGGCCCGGCCGCGGGTCGTGATCGGGCCGGGCCAGGAGCCGGACGGGATTATGGAGTTCGGGCCGGAAGGCGCGGAGGCCGAAGAGACGCCGGAGCCGGCCGGGCCGACCCGCATTCTGGTTACCGACGCCGGGGTAGGCGCCGATCAGGTCCGGCTGATACAGGGCATGACGCGCACGGGTCGCGTCATCGGCTACCGCGGCGGCGATTTCTGCCTGCTCTCGCACGCCGAGGACGGAAAGGCGACCGTCACCCGCATCAAGAGCATCGGGGTCCAGTCGGTCGCGTTCGAATCCGAAGTGTCGGGCTCCTGGAAGGACGGCGGGTCCGGCCAGACGTTTTCCGGAACCATCCTCGCGGTCGACAACAACATCATGCGCTACAAGATGAACGGGGGCGGCCCGCGCACCGTCGACTTGAAGTATATCGACAGCTTCGTCCTGCTCGGCCGCGCGGAGAAGGTCGAGACCGTCTCCCTGCAGACTGAGAGCAGCCTGGGCGACCACGTCGTGTGGGGGCAGGTGACCCTGTTCCTGTTCGCCGGCAGCGACGGGCGCGGCACCGCCCACGACCCGGCGCGCCAGGCCGACATGCTGCGGCAGTATCTCCGCGACCTGTCCGGGAAGCACAAGGACGTCTATCTCCGGGTGGTCGAGGACGGGACCCGCGAGTCCGCCGCCGTCGCGAGCCTGAAGCTGCCCTTCATGCCCTGCGTGCTCGTCTTCGACCGGATCGGGCGGCGGGTGGGCAACGCCATCGCCTCACCCATCTCGATCGAAGACTACATCCGCCGCGCGCGGAAGGTGACGGCCGGCAGCGCGTGAGCGGAAGCAAGAACTGTCGGCTTGAGGCCGGTCAGCTTATGGCTGGACTCCCTTGCCGGTTCGGGCACAGGCGGGAACTCCCTCGAAAACCCACTCCAGACGTTCTCTCGATGTCCAGCAGCCCGAGCAGGGGGGGGGGCATGGTAGAAGCGGCGTCTCGCCGCTTCCGCTGAGTCGGGTTTTCGGACAACTCACCGGCACGTTGTGCCGCCGTGAAAGCGGCGGGCCGCCGTCGCCCGGCGGGCTATGGCGAGCCAGGGTCGCCGCTTCTGCTTTCACGGCTCACGGCACCGTCACTTTCACGCCGTAGAAGCGCCGGTCACGTCTGCCGGCGGCGGCGGATCACTCGGTCTGGAGCCAGACCCGGGCGCGCCAGTAGACCTTCTCGCCCGAGATGGCGTTCGTGTAGGCCACCGTCTGGCCGCTGCCGGCGATATCGCCGTAGCCGGGCACGGTCGTCCAGACGCCGGCGCCATCGATGCCCGTGCGGTAGTCCAGCGTATAGTGGCGGCTGAGTCCCGTGTAGTGCGCGCCGGCGGCGGGCAGGGCGGCGAAGGAGACGACGAGTCCGGACCCGGCGGAGGCGAGATCGACGGTGAACGCGTCGGCCCCGTTGTCGGGGTCGGTGCCGGCGATGAACTCCTCCAGGTTCGACGCGCCGTCGCCGTCGGGGTCCGCATCGCCCGGCTGGCCGGTCCCGCCCAGCATGGCGGTCTCCCACTCGTTGGGCATGCCGTCCTCGTCGGCGTCGACGGCGGTATCGAACGGGCTCGCCTCGGCGACGGAGAGCGCGAGATCGAAGACCAGGTCGCTGCTGCCGATCAGGTAGTTGAACACCTGTACCGCGAGCAGGTTCGTGCCCGGCCGCAACTCCGGCAGGCCGGCCGCCGCCAAGGTCTGCTGCCAGGCGGTGGGTTCAATGGAATCCAGCGGCGCGGTTTCGTTGTCGAAGGCGATGGCTTCGCCGGGCTGGCCGGTCATGTTCACCCTGGCGAGCTCTTCGCCGTTGAGCCAGACGATGAACCCGTCCTCGTAATCGGCGTCCAGAACCAGTTCCGAGACGAGCGCGGGGTTCGTGATTTCGAAGGGGCGCCGCAGGAAGATGCAGCTGTAGCCGTAGCGCATGTCGTCCAACGTCGTGCCGAACGGGCCTTCGGTGGAATCGCTGCTGTAGCCGATCGGCGCCGGGCCGCTGTCCCAGCCGGCGTCGTCGAAGGAGAGCGCCCGCCAGAGGGGATCGGCCTCCGCGGTGCCTTTTCGGTAGGCCCAGACGGCGCCCCGCCCGATCTTGACGGTGCGGGGCGCGCTGCCCGGGATGCGGAAGCCCTGCAGCATCAGCGCGTTCGCGTACAGGCTCGAGCTGCCTCCGACCGTCACGGTCATCGTGCCGCCCGCGCCTGGGCGGATGTCGGTGAAGCGGGCGACATAGCCGTTGGCGCCGTTCCAGCCGGTGCAGTAGCGGGTGAGATCGTTCGTCGGGCCGGCGCCGCTGGCCAGGATCTGCGTGCCGGGCGTGCTCGCGTTTTCGAAGCTCTGCGCGCCGGCGATCACGAAGTCGGTCGTGCGCGTGGTGTAGGATGGGTTGGCCCTGTTGCCGAACACGACGAGCGTGTAGCGATGGGTGGAGTCCATCCCGCTGAAGGCGAGCGTGTGCCTGCCGTTCGACATCAGCCCGGCGCAACTGACTTTGCCGTTGAACGCCGCGTAGGCCTCGGTGCCCGCCGCGGCGTCGCCGCCCTGGTCCGGGTAGCCGGTGTCGGTGTAGGTGTCTTCGGTCGTCACGCTCAGCGTGACGCTCACGTTGGCGCCGGAGGCGTAGTCGACCAGTTGCCCGCTGCCGGGCAGCCCGGCGCCGGGATAGGCCGAATACAGCGTAATGTTCGCGTTGAGCTGGCCGTTGGACCAGAGCAGATCGTTGTAGGCCGTGAACAGGAGGACCGGCCCGTCGTTATCCTGGATCGTGTAGGTGTATGTGCCCGTCCCGATCGTGGCCTGCACGGGATTGCTCAGCGAGACGACGACCGTTTCGTCGCTCTCCTCGTCGCTGTCGTCGATGACGGCGAGCGCGATGCTCTTTGACGTCTGCCCGGGCGTGAAGACCAGGGTCCCGGCCGCGAGCGTGTAGTCCTGTCCGGCGGCCGCCGAGCCGCCCGTCGCCGCATAGTCCACGCGGACCTCGTTCGTCCAGGCCTGGCTCAGGCCGACCGACAGGCTGACGGACGAGACGCTCTCGTCCCCGCTCGTCGCGGCCGACGCGAACCCGACGCTTGGCAGCGGCACCTGCGGGCGCGAGGCGCGCAGCATGAGCGCGTTGGCGTAGAACTTGCTGACGCTGTCCGAGAGCGTCACGAGGAAGTCGCCGTCGGTGCCCGGGTCGATCTTCGCGTAGCGGGCGACATACCCGTTCGGCGCGTTCCAGCCGTTGCAGATGACCGTCGAGCTGTCCGACGGGCCGGAGTAGGTGGCACCCGACGTGCTCGCGTTCTCGAAGGAGGCGACGTCGGAAAGCGTGACGGTCGTGAGCCGGTCGGTGTAAGTGGACACGTTCCGGTTGCCGAACAGCACGAATTCATACTGCAGGGCCGGGTCGAGCCCCGTGAACTGCAGGGTGAGATTGTCGCCGTAACTGATCAGGCCGGCGCAGTCCACGATCCCGTTGAACACGCCGTAGGCGTCGGTGCCCGCCGAGGGCGGGCCGCCCTGATCGGTGTACGGGCCGCCGCCGCCGGAGCCGACGGCGAGGGTGACGCCGATCGTCTGCCCGGAGTTGTAGTCCACCAGTTGTCCGTTTTCGGCGCGGGTGTAGAGGGTGATGTTGGCCGACCTCTCGCCGCTGACCCAGCACAGATCGTTGTAGGCGACAAACAGCTTGTCGTTGTCGGTGATCGTGTAGGTGTGCGTCGCGCGGCTGCCCAGCGTGGCGTTGGCCGGGCTGCTGAGCGTGGTGATGAATGTCTCGTTGCTTTCCTCTTCGCTGTCGTCGGTGATGGGCACGCTGATCGTGCGGCTCGTCTGGCCGGCGGTGAAGGTGAGCGTGCCGCTCGCGGCGGTGTAGTCGGCGCCCGCGGTCGCCGTGCCGCCGCCGGTGGCGAAATTGACGCGCACCGCGACGGTGGACGGGCCGTTGAGCGTCACGGTCAGATTCGCCGGCGAGACACTCTCCACGCCGCCGGAGGCGGCGGCCGCGAACTGCACGACCACGGCGAGCGTCGTGGCGCTGTCTTCGTTGGAGTAGCCCGAGTTGCCCTGCGCGTTGTAGGCCAGTACGCGGTAGGTGAACGCCGTCGCCGGCGGCAGCCCGCCGTCGGTGTACGAAATCGTGTCCGCGCCGACCGTCGTCAGCGTGGCCCAGGCCCCGCCGCCCGTGCGGCGTTCGATCCGGAAACCGGTCTCGTTCCCGCTCTGATCGGACCAGGCGAGCTGCACGCGGTCGGTCCCCGCGGCGGTTGCCGTCAGGTTCGCGGGCGCGGCCGGCGGCCCTTCCAGCGTCGAGGTCGAGGCGACGGCGGAGTAGGGCGAGTTGCCGTCGGCGTTGTAGGCCTGGACCTTGTAGTAGAACAGGGTGCCGGCCGGCAGGCCGGAATCGGCGTAGGTTGACACGTTTGCGCCGAGCGTGGCGACGCGGTCCCAGCTCGACGCGCCGCTCATGCGGCGGTCGAGCTTGAAGCCGGTCTCGTTGTTGCTGTTGTCGCGCCAGGCGAGATTGATGCGGCTGCTGGAGGCCGCGCTGGCGGTGAGATTGTCCGGCGCGGCCGGCGGGGTGCCGACCGTGGAGGTGTGCGCCAGCTCGAGATCGAGGAACAGGTCGCTGCTGGTCGCGCCGGACTGGTGCAGCTCGACGGCCAGCACGTTGAGGCCCTGCGCCAGCTTGCCGATGTGCGCGCCGAGATCGAACGTCTCGTAGCCGGCGGCCGTATGGCTGGAGGCGGCGGTCGCGAAAAGGATCGTCCCGCCCGGCATGGCGGGGCGGACCAGTTCCTGCCCGTTGAGATAGGCGACGAACCCGTCGTCGTAATTCGCCTTGAGCGAGAGGCTGGTGACCTTGGACGGGTCGGCGGCGAGCGTGAAGGTCTTGCGGAAATAGGTGGTGATCGGCTTGTCGTTCGGGTTGTCGCCGTAGGAGACGGTCGTGTCGATGTCGAGATAGACGGTCCCGTCGTCGTAGCCGAGCGGCGCGTTGCCGTCGTCCCAGCCGCTGTCGTCGTAGGCGGCGCCGCGCCAGGCGGTGCCCAGATCCTCGCCGCGGTCGTGGTATCGCCAGCCGGCGGTCATGGAGACCAGTCCGCCGGAATTCACCGTGCCCGGCGTGCCGCCGGCGGCAAGGCTCGCGGCCCAGTTGGCCGGGTCGTTTCCGTACGCGCGGGCGTCCTGCCGCTCGAGCGACGGGCCGTCGCCGTCCGCGTTTTCCGGCCACAGGCTGTCGTCATCGTACTGGACGCGGTCCACGAGAATCAGCGGGATGCCCTCCGGGTCCGGCGCGTCGGGCCGCCACAGCTTGACGCTCTCGCCGCCGTTGCTGAGCCGGCCGGTGTACGGCCCGAAGACCCGCACGCCGGCGGGGACGGCGGGGTACCGTGCGCGGAACGCGCTCTCGTTGGTGGCCGTCACCAGCACGTACTCGCGCGCATTGAGGGTGGTGGCGGCCGGGAACGTGTAGCTGACGGCGCCCGAGAGCTGCCAGCGGTTCGCCGTGTTGTCGGGATCGTACAGCGCCACCGCGCTGTCGCCGAAGTTGACCAGCTCGATGAATTCCCACTCGCTGCCCGCGGCCGGGTGGTACATCAGCTCGTTGATGACGACCGGCCCGACTTTCGGCGCGGCGTTTGCCGCGCCGAGCGTGTTGGTCACGCTCTGCGCCACGAAATCGGTGTCGCCCTCCGTCGTGACATAGCGGCCGAATGCCACCCCGTTCTGCGCGCCGCCGAACCGGGCTTCGGCCAGATACAGCAGGTTCCCGCGCGAGTCCCACTGCGTGAGGTAGACCTCGTCGCCGTGCGAACTGAGCGCGAAGCAGGCCGGGTCGTTCGTGTTCGTGTTGAAATCGTACTCGTCGAATACCACGTAGCCGCCCGCCGGCAGCGTGGCGCCCGTGGGGATGCGGTATTTCTGGTAGGCGTTCACGTTGTCGCTCAGATACCAGCCGCCGATATTTACGCCGGTCGATCCGGCGTTATGCAGCTCGATCGCGTCGACCTGCGGCAGGTCCGTGTGGGAGAGGACCTCGTTGATCACGACGCGGTAGGGGGCGCCGTCGTCGTAACCGGGCGAGCCGCCGATCAGGTTGCTCGCGCGCCAGTTCGCCGGGTCGTCCGGGTCGCCCAGTTCGTCGGCCAGCACCAGCGAGAAGCCGTCCCCGTCGGCCTCCTCCGGCCAGGGCGCCTTGTCGTTATAGCGCACGGAGGTGACCGTCAGGCCGTCGGAATCGATGAGTGCGAGCCGCTCCCCTCCGTTGTCGAGCCGGCCGGCATACACGCCGAACCAGTCGGCGGCGGCCTTCGCGTTCGGGTAGCGGTTGGTGAAAACGGATTCGTTGGCGACCAGCAGCGCCGTCTTGCCGCTCGCCAGCTCCACGCCGGGCGGGAACGTGTAGCGCAGCCCGCGCAGCGTCATCTCGGACAGCCCGCGCGTGGAGCTGCCGGTATTCTTGATCTCGACGAACTCGAAATCGGCGCCGCCGATCGGGTTGTACATGATTTCCGTTATCCGGATCCTGTCGTAATGCGCGGTATAGTTGAAGGTCGCCGCGTGCACGGCGCTCCATGTGCTGGTCGTCTTGAACAGGCGCGCCTTCACGTGCGTCGTGCGCGATATCGTGAACGCGCCGGCATACTGCACCTTCGTCGAGGACGCGCCGCCGCCCGGCAGGCGCGGGTCGGTCCCGTCGGTGGTGTAGTAGATGGCATAGCTGCTCGCAGTCGACATCGTCAGCTTGAACCCGGTCGCCACCGCGCCGCCGTGCCGGTTGAAGGTCGGCGGGTCGAGCGACGGGTACAGGTTGTAGCCGTTGCAGGCCTGGTTGCGGCACTGGGTCAGGAGCCGGTCGCCGTTGCCCGTCATCAGGCCCAGCACGTAGTCGCGCGCCGAGTACCAGTTCGTGTTGTAGTTCCCGTTGCCGTCGTGCGCGGTGCCGGACCACGCATGCTTGTCGCGGCCGAACCGGAAGACGGTCGTGGTCGAGTTGTTCGCGTTGGTGTAGACGTACGGGCACTTCCCGTCGCCCCAGCGCGCGTATTCGCCTACGACCGGGTCTTCGACCATGTCGCACAGCGCCTGCCAGCGGCTCTTGGCGTTCGCGTCGGTGACGGCCCCGTCGTTCTTCGCGTGTTTGTACAGACGGTCGGCGAACAGGGCCCGGAAATCCGCGTTGCGCATGAGGTTCCGGAACGGGCGCGCGAAGTTCTTGTGCCGGCTGTCCTGGAACGGCCATGTGCTGCCTTCGGCCGCCGTCAGGAACTGGGGCTTCACCCACGCGCCGTCGTTCGAACGGCCCGGGCTGTTCATGGGGTTCGGGCCGCTGTCGAACCACGAACTCTCCATGTCCCACCCGATGTAGAAGCCGGGCTGGGCCGGGTTGTTGCGGTTGCCCCAGTAGAAGTTGTTCTGGCCCCAGATCTCCTGCCAGTCGCCGCCGCCGGAGTACCAGTACAGCTGCACGTAGTCGCAGAAGCTCGTCAGGTCCAGGTACTGCTTCATCAGCTCGTAGTTGGCGCTGTTGGCCATGTCGCGCGAGGCCTGCGGGCTGAGCGTGTTGATCAGATAGTCGTACCGGTCGTCCGCGGTGGCGGGCGTCGTGGTGATGTCGCCGCCGTGGTTCGCGGCGAACCAGTCCTCCTTCTCGCCGCCGAAATACTCGGAGGTGAACGCCTCGTCTGGGCGTTCGACGGCGTTGTACAGGCCCCAGTACATCCCGTTGATGTACAGGTGCATGAACGTGCCGCGCGAGCCGTACCCCGACATCGCCGTCTGCGTGTCGCGCGCCCACTGGTCGCGCGTGTAGGTCGTCTTGCGCTGGTCTTCCGGCATGAAGGCCGCCACGCATCGGTTCATACCCGCGCGCAGCACGACCTTGTCGAACCGCTCCGCGGCGGAATCGGCGTGGAACGCCGCGCTCTCGAAGAGGGGATAGCGCAGCTTCGAGGCGCCGTACACACTGCTGAACATCAGCTTGAAGGAGCGCTTCACCGCCAGATGACTGTGCGGCCGGATGCCGCAGTCGATCTGGAACCCCTCGAAATCGCTCGAGAAATGCCCGCGATCATACAGTAGCTCCGCGGAGGCCGGCTTCTCCCATTCACTGTTGTTGCCCGACGAGCCGTTGTAGTAGATGCCGTAGGAGCTGAAGATGTCGGTCTTCTTCGCCACGATGGAGAGGGTGGGGATCTTCTTCAAGGCGTCCTGAATCATGCCGCTGTAGGCCGGGTCCGTCACAACGGCCTGGTCCATGTTGTAGTCCGCCGGGGTGGAACTGTTCGTGCCGTACCAGGTTGTGGGGTAATCGGCGGGCCGGACCTGACTGAGGATCTGGCCGACAAAGACGTAGGTGTGCGTGTCGACGTTCGTGGACTCGTACCCGCTCTTGAACGACGCGGCGCGCACGCACGTGGTCTTGGTGATCTGAACGACCGCGTTCGTGCCCGCCACCGTGCCGTAGGAGGTGGACGGCGGCGTGCCGTCGGTCGTGTAGCGGATCGTCGCGCCCGGCGTCGCCGTCGAGATCGTCAGGTAAAACGAGGCATCGTAGAACCCGCGGTCGTGGCTGAACTTCGTGTCGGCCACCCGCTTGAAGGTGATCAACTCCACGTCGATCTTGCAGTCCCCGCTGCCCAGGCTGTTGTTGAAGGCCTGCACGGCTACCACGTTGTCGCCCACCTCCAGGTAGTCCTCCGGGTCCGGCAACTCGAACGTCTCGTAAACGCCGGGATCGTGGTAGTCGGAGGCGAGCGAATCGTACAGCGGCGTGTTGTCCGGCTCGTTGTCCTCCAGGACCCGCTCGCCGTTGATCCAGATGATGAACCCGTCGTCGTAGTCCACGTTCGCGCGCAGCCGAAGATCCGGCTCGAGGCTCGTGAGCGTGAACGTCTTGCGGATGAAGAAGCTCGAGTAGCTGTCCTTCATGTCGCCGAACGTCGTGTTCAGCCCCGACGCACCGTAGCCGAACGGCGCCCGCCCGGCAGACCAGGACGTGTCTCCGAAATCCGTGTTGCGCCACTCCGTGCGCGGGTCGGACGCTTCCTGCGTCCCCTTCGCATACCGCCAACTCGTGGCACGCGCCACCAGCGTCGCCGCCCGGCATACTCGCACGCCCATGCCGCCGGCCAGTAGTATCACAAGCACAACAGCGCACAGAACACGCCTGTTTCGATTCATGGCCTTCCCTTCCTCCCCCGAGGTTTGATTCACCAGTCTTTACGCAGCATAAACCGCGCCAACCCGCCTCAAGCCCCGCCCCGCCCCATTACCCCTTCAATTGTCTACCACATATAGCGGCTGCAACCTTCGATGGATGGCTGCGCCTGGGTTGGGTTGCAGATTTGAGAATCGATTTTGAGAAAATGAGAATCGGGAAAGGGGGGGGGAGGGGAGGTGGAGGGCCTGCCGCCCGGCTTCGGCCGGGACTCCGACGGCGCAGTGGGCAGCGACTTCCGACCGGGTGAGCGCGCGGTTATAGACAGCGACGAGCCGGAACTCGCCGAGCCAGTGGCGGCGCGAGGACTCGCTGCGCAACCCGCGCCACTCGCGCGCGAGCAGCAGCCGGTAGGCTTGGCTCCAGTTGGAGAAGTCGCCGCCGACACGGACGGGTGTTTCCGGAACGATGTCGCTGAACGGGGCGCCCGTTTTTCCGGCGAGGCGGTCGGCCCCGTTCACGTACAGGTGCGTCACACCGGATCTATCGCGGGTGAGGACGAGGTGGGCCAGGCCGCCCGTTGCGGTGTGTGCGGGAGTGGCGAGTTGCGGGGTGCCGTTATCGTCGGTAAAGGTCGTCCTGATGCGTGCGGCGTAGGTGTCGTGCCACTGGAGCAGCGAGAAGTTGCGCAGCATCGGGTCGTAGGAGAGCGACACGATACGTGCGCCGAACGGGTCCGGGTTCATGTCCTTTGGGCGGACCCAGGCTTCGATGGTGATCTCATCGCTGACCACACAGGCTTCTGTGATCTTTCGGGCCGGTTCTTTCGAGACGATAACGGTGGGCTGCCTGACGGCCAGGCCGCCACCGGGCCGCCACTGGACGGCGGAGGTGTCTTCGATTTCCAGGTCGAGCGGGAGTCCCGCGCCGCCGACATCGTGCACGAGCCGTCCTGTCCCCTCGCCGAACGTGTACAGCACAAGAAGACCGGCGCTCGTTCTGCGCGGAACCGCCTGTGCCCGCGCGGGCGGGGCGGCGTGCTCAGCAAGGGCGATACGGTCGGAGACCGTGGCGACGGTTCCGGCGCTGAGCTGCGCGGACTCGCCGGTGGCGGTGGCTTGAACGAGGAGCAGCCCTTCCTTCATCTCGATGCGCGTGGTCTCGGGCGTCGTGGCAAGGACGAACTGCGTGCCCACCACCGTGATCAGCGCGTGGCGGGTGGCCAGGCGCATGGCTTCGGTTTCCGGCGTCCTGTGCACCTCGGCCGCGAGGGTGCCGGCCTCGAGCCGGACATGTGCCGGCCCGGCCGGGGCCTGGGCTGCCTTTGCGAACGGCCGCGCGAACAGGACGCCGGTCGACCCCATCAGTTCGATTCGCGTCCGGTTCTCATACACGACCACCGCGCGGTCCCGCGGCCCGGTTGTGGCGAGCCGTTCTCCGGCCGTCACAGTCGCGCCGGCGCCCGCGGGCTGCCGCCGCCCGCGCAGCGAGAGATGGGCCTGGCCGTACACCCGTTCGATCCGGGCGACCGGTTCCGCGCCCTGCGCGTTCCGTTCGGAGGAGACGGCGCCGTGCAGCCGGCGCAACTGCTCGTTGAACAGAGCGCCGAGCGCCACGAGCAGCGAGGCCGCGATCAGCGTCACGCCCCAGCCGCGCCTGTGTGCGTGCCGCGCGTCCGCCCGGCGGGGCGCCCCGGACCGGCGCATCCGCGGCGCGGGCGGCCGCCGCCGCTCGCGCGCCTCCAGCTCGATCGGCACCGGTTCCGCCGCCCCTCTGGCCATGCTCTCTTCGATCGCGTCCCGGATCATGGCGTCCGTTCTCAGGTTCGACAGGATCTCGCCGGCGAGCCCGGGATCCTCGGCGAGGCGTGCAAGGAGGGAGGCGCACTCCTCGTCCGAGAGATCCCCTTCCAGATAGCCCTGAACGAGCAGGTCGCTCGCTTCGGGCTGCTGTTCCGGTTCAGGCATAGGATTCTCCCGCCAGCGTCCGTTCGATGCAGCGGCGCAGCTCCTTGCGCAGCCGGAACAGGGCGCGCCGGACCGCGGCGGCTTTCATGTGCATCTTGCCCGCGATCTCCACGGAGGAGACGCCCAGATAGTAGTGCACCTGGAGGATATGCCGGCTCTTCTCGGGCAGTTTGTCCAGGCAGCGCCGCAGCGCGGTCCGCTCCGCATCGGAGTACCACGTGAAATCCTTCTCTTCGGCCAGCATCCGGATATGGTCCGCGAGCTTGCGCATCTCGGGCGACATCACCTTCTGCCGCTCGCGCCAGCAGCGCATGGCGACGTTGCGCGTAAACATGGCCAGCAACGGCTTCACGTCCCGGCTCAGATCGAACTGGTCCGCTTTGGCCATGAATTCCAGAAAGACCTGCTGCGCAATGTCGTCGCACATGCCGGGCGCCGGCGCCAGCTTGAGGGCCAGGGCCTTGACGAACCCTTCATGCTCTGTGACGATCGTTTCGATTTCGCGGCTGTTGTCGGTCATCGCGGCCCTCTCTTTCTACCCCGCACGAACCTCGGAAACGTGACGCGGGAAAATCGATATGCACCCATTCTTGGCGAAATTCGCCAAGATTGCATGAAAAATCGAAGAATAGAGCTGGTTTTTCGAAGGGCAGGACAGCAGAATACGGTATTGATCATGGTCGGCGGCAGCCGGCGCAAGAGGAGGCGGAGAGCGTTGTTGAAGCTGGTCGGCGCCGTCCATGAGCTGGCAACGCTCGGCGGCCGGAACGTGACGCTGCACGAAATGAAGAATGTGGAGCACGCGTTCCCGGACTCGTCGATCCCGGCTCTGCGCCGGTGGCTCGCCCGAGTGAACGCGGCCGGCTCCTGAATCGGACGCAGAAGAGGAGCGCATGGACCCGGACGAACGGCCATTCAAGGCGGAAGGCGAGAACGGGGCGTACCGCGTAACGGACGGCAGGGGCGAGACGGTGCTGCGCTGCTCGGGCGCCGAGAACGCGCAGCAGTACGCCGCCCTGCTGAACCGCGCGTATCGCGCGGGGTACAAGGCGGGCTATCGCGCCGCGAAACGCGCCGGATCTTGAGGGACGGCTGCCCCGGGCGGCGGGCCTGCGCCCGGGCGCAGGCGACATGCCCGCGGCCGGCGCGTATTCGCGACGTCCCGTGAAGCCGAACGAGTGCCCTCTCCGGACGCTGCCAGACGCGTCCGCGCGGCTTCCATCGGTACGGTGCAGGGCGATGTTCGCCGCACTTACTCGTAATGGGACCACATCCGAATGATCTTGACGGTCTTGATATCATCCAGGATCTGATACACGAGGCGGTGCTGAATATTGATGCGTCGGGAGCAGGCGCCGCCGAGGTCGCCGACAAGCTTCTCGTACGGGGGAGGGGATTGATAGGGATCTTTCGCCAGAATCTCGAGGAGTCGTTGGGCTCGGGGCTTTAGCCCGGATCGAGCGAGTCTCTTCGCGTCCCGTCTGGCTTGGTTCGTATAGACGAGAAACCAGCTCACCAATCCAGCTCCTTCTTGCACTTCTCAACCGGGGTCTTCAATCCCTTGATGATCGAGGCGCGCATTCCGGGGATGGCTTCCAGATACAGGGTCTCCTGAATGGCTCGCCAGTCTTCCTCTGACACAAGCACTGCCGAATGGCGCTTGCCGGCGATCTCGATGGGCTCGTGTGAATCCGCCACGTCATCCAGCAGCGTGTAGAGCCGTTTTCGGGCTTCAGTTGCCGTCATGCTGGTCATAGGAGGTCCTCCTTCCCGTACGTAATAGCGTACGACAAGGGCCCCGTCCAGTCAAGCGCTTTCTTGGCGAACTCCTCGAATGAACCGCTTGGTGGCCCGCGCATCGCGCGGGTTACGAAGTCGCGTTCGATTCCGTTAGGCATGATTCTTCCCATTTTCTGATTCACTCGGCAACCTCCTTCTCACCGCGCCATCAGCGCGAACACCCCCCAGCCCAAGTACTCACGCGTGTACGCGGCGTAGCGTCCGGGTTCCGAGGTCAGTTGGGCACGAACTTCTTTGGCGAAATCGTCAGCAGGATTCGCTTCGAGCCATCGGCGCATTGTGAGCCACTTGGCCGCCTCATATCTGTCCCAGCCATTTTGGTCTGCCAGAACCATTTCCACGACGTCGTACTCAAGGTCGGCGAAAGACGCGAGCAGTTCCGGGAGCAGGAGAAAGTCGGCGATTGAGCTGGCTTGGCAACCCTTGGCAACTTCTTCCGTCGGCGGCAACTTCAGCCAATAGGGCTCGCCGATGAGGATGAGCCCCCCGGTGCGGAGGCTCTTTGCCAGAAGTTGGATGGTGCCGGCGACTCCCCCTCCGATCCACGTGGCGCCGAGACAGGCTGCCACACCGACTTTTTCGTCGGCCACATAGCCGGCGGCGTCGTCGTGGATGAACTCGACCCGGTCGGCGACATTGAGTTCTTCAGCGCGGCGTTTCGCTTGCTCGGAGAACAACTGGCTCATGTCGATACCGGTGCCAATGATTCCGAAATCATGAGCCCAAGTGCACAACATCTCGCCCGAACCACTGCCGAGATCGAGTACACGAGTCCCCGGTTCCAAGCGCAATGCCGCGCCGAGCGCAGCGAGTTTTTCGGGTGTGAAAGGGTTGTGGATGCGATGCGCACTTTCAGTAATGTTGAAGATCCTTGGAATGTCCATTGCGAAATATCTCCTTACGGGTATGAATCGATTGCCCGACTGCGACTGACGGTGGCGCTCAGGCGCGCTTGACCCGCCGCGGGTCAAGCGTCGCGTGCCAGCGGATTGTTCGAACCCTCCGCAACCAGGGGATACTGCCCCGGATGCTCGAGAGAGTCGACGAAAAGGTCTACGTCTAGGGCAGGCCAATGCAGATGGACGCCGAAGTGGAGTTCGACGTTGATGATGTCCTTTACCTTGGCGTCCTTGAACCAAGGGTAGTCTTCGTAGGGCAGGAAGTGTTCCTTTGACTTCACGTAGACCCAGATTCCGTGAGTGTCAATATTGGTGACTTCAGCTTCCGAAGTGTTGGCGCCAAGCGTCCGCGATTTCATTTTATCGGTCCTTTACCACTTCCATGGTTTCGGAGACTTGGGTTCCGGACAGTCCGTAGTTCCGTGCGAGAGCCACCTCCGGTTCCAGCCAGAATTTGGCTTCGCCGTCGGCACACATGACATGCACATGCATGCGCTCCTCTTCCCTGGAGAAGAAGAAGAACCGGTATCCCTTCCACCTGAAGACTGTCGGGCTCATTCGCTGAAGGATACCGCAAAAGGGGCCTGAATGCAATTCCTCTGCGGATCGAGGGTGCGGCTCATGCGCCGGGTGTTCCGCGCGCGGAACACCAAGTCGCCATGGAGCCGGGTGTTATGTGCTCTTCATCTGTTTCCTGTAAAACGCCAGGAACTTGGCGGGAGAGAGCACTCGGACGCGACTCCGCATGTTGGCAGGGAAGTGCCCCATGTTTCCGGTAACCAGGCACTTCACCTTTCCGGCGATGGCCGCTTCGAGAAACGGATCGTCGTCGGGGTCCGGAAGAGATTGCGGCAGAGGGTTGGGTGCCACGGTCTGGCCGCAGTGCTCAATCTGGTCAAGCAAGGCATGGATTCTACTTCTGTCAAACTGAAACTTCGGCCTGTGTAGGACTTCTCTGTATTCCGACAGGATGCGGGCGTCGAAACAGAGCCGGAGTTCTCCGGATGACACCATGCGGAGAATTTCTGCCGGATTCCCGAATGGGGACAGGAGACCGGAAACAACAACATTCGTGTCCAACACGATGTTCATTTGGGTCGTCGTCTCCGCACGGACTTGATTTCCCTGTTGATTTCAGAAAGAGAAATCCTGTCTGTCCCTGTCTCCGCGGACCGGCTCTGTAGGGCCGCGACGGCATCTATGGATCGAGCCGTACGAAGGGCGGACAGAGAGTCTTCGAATGTTGACTCGCTTGTTGCCGCCAGAATGGCGATCGGCCGGCCGTTGCTTGTCACGACCATCTCGCCCTCTGAAGGGAGTTCCTTCCAGATTTGAGCTGATTTGCCGCGCAGGTCACGAACGCTCAAGAATTTCATAATCACGCCTCCAATTGTCACCCATTAGTGTACACGATTGGCTGCGATAGTCAAGCATTCGTTCTTCAGCACATAACGGCGCCCCTCACGGGCGCGCGGCCGCCGCGCGTCCCGTGCAGGGGCTGGTGTACGCCCGGCATGGGCGCAAACTCATGGGGTTGAAGTCCCCTACAGGAGGTCAGGGTATATGAACTGTTAGCGAAGGACAAGGG
>JAFGHX010000241.1 GCA_016929905.1 Kiritimatiellia bacterium | reverse complement strand
GTCCCACAGTCCCACAGTCCCACGGTCCCACAGTCCCACGGTCCCACAGTCCCACAGTCCCACTCCGCCTCGTCTTCCAGCCGACCCCCGGGCCTTCGGCCCGGGGGAAGCGGCGAGACGCCGCTTCTACTCTACCACCTGAAGAACCGGTACGGGTCGTCCCACTCTTCCGGCTGGTCGAGGTAGAATCCGGTCGCCCAGCGTTGCTCGGCTTTTGGCTCCTTGACCGGGCCGGCGAACCGTTCGAGCAGCGGGGTCTGCGCGTCGACGCCGAAGTTACCGAGCAACCGCGCGAGCGTGCAACTCGTGCGGCGGAATGTGCGCTTCTGGTTCTGCTTGCCGGTGTCGAACGTCCACGGCGCGAGTTGGCAGAAGACGGCGTTTCCGCCGTTCCCGACGGCCAGCACGCCGTTGCCGACCGGCTCGGCGCCGTTGGTAACGAGCGGGACTTTGCGCGGATCGCGGTTGTGGATGTCGGCCGGGCCGATCCCGGCCAGCGGCGATCCGGCGGGCGCCGCTTCGAACGAGGCTGCGATGTGCTCGCCTTGCTTCATGCTGACCTTGAACGGCAGCGCGGCGGCATCCGCCTGCGTGAGCCCGACGCCCACGACACGCCCGCCGCCCTTGAGCCACGAGCCCAGCGCGGCGGTCTTGCCCGCCAATGCCTTGCCGGCGCCGGGGCCGAGGACCAGAAGCTGGTCGCCGGAAAGCTGGCCGCCGTTGAGCGGGTCCGCGTGAATTCCGGCCGCCTGCAGGTGTTTGAGCCCGGCCGGCTCGCCGGCGTACACCGCGCGGCGGCGCGGCGCCGGTTGCCAGGCGGCGACATACGCGAGCAGGTTGCCGGCCAGCCGCTCGGCTGCCGGGTCGGCCTCCGTGCGGCCGGTCACGTCCATCTGGCAGAGCACGACGAGCCCGTTCCCCTCGCGATACTCGAGCAGCGGGCTGTACTGCAGGCCGAACCCGCCGTCGACCACCGGCATGAAATCGCCGCATGCCGGCTTCTCGATGAGGACCGAGGCGAGATTCCCGCGATTGCCGCAACGCCAGACACGCGGCACGGCAATCCCGCACCACCTGTACGCGCGCCCGTAGTTCTGGTCCCGGTCCACGTTGGCCGGCAGTCGCGGCGGCTGCAGCGTAGCCGCACCGCGCCAATCGCGCAGATGCTCCGGCGCCAGGCCGACGAGCGCAGGATGATCGGGCACGCGCGGGAAGACCTGGCGCAGCCCGTACTCCGCGATCCGGAACCCGAACCGTTTCTCGAGCACGTCCGGCGTCTGCTCGAACACCAGCACCTTCAGCCCCTCGCGCACGCGGCGGATGTCGGGCGCCGCGCCGCCGGTCGTCAGCGCGCCCTTCCCGATGACGAGCAGCTCATACCCGCCCAGGTCGGCTCCCGCGTCGACCGCATCGGCTTTCACGCCCATGCCGGCGAGCAGGCGGCCCGTTTCGCCCTTGGGATCGAACAGCGCGACCCGCGCCCTGACCGCCGGCCGGCCCGGCCGCTCGATCACATGCACGACAAACTCGTCCTCCTGCGCCGAGCCGGAATCGAACACCATCTTCGCGCTCAGCACGTAGCGGCCGGGTGCGAGCGTGGCCGGCAGCGCCAGGCTGAGCGGTATGCGCTGCTGATCGCCGGTCTCAACGCTGACCCGTTGGCTGCCCGTGACCGGCTGCGGCAGCGCGAACGACCACGCGCATTCGCACCCGACGCTACGGCGCGAGTTGTTGATGACGATGAGTTGCTTCGCCACCGTCTCGCCGGGCGTGAAGATATGGGCCTTGCTCGTGAAGGCCGGCCGCTTCCCGCCAATGTAGGCGAGCAGCGGCATGTTGTTGCGGATCAGCGCCTTCGCCCCTTCGGTCGGGACCCAATCCTCGCGCTCGTAGGCCAGGTCCATCCGTTCGTAGCGGTCTTTCAGGTAGTCGGCGCTGAAGCCCGGCCGCTGCAGGTTCGCCCAGTCGGTCTCCAGTTTCTGCTCCGTCTTCCGGCTCAGCCCCTCGCGCGGCTTGAACAGGATGCCGTGCTCCCAGGGCGAATTGGCCGACAGCCCCCAGGTTCGGAACGCACGCCAGTTCTCGCTGAGGTACGCGGCGAAGACCGGCTCCCGTTCCTCAAAGTCCCTCGAGCCCAGCTCGTGCGGATAATCCCAGCGTTGCCAGGTGCGGCCGGCGCGAAACTTGTCCGCTTCCCAGCGCAGGTTCTTCTTTTCCTTCTCGCTGATCCGGTACGCGCGATCGCCGAAGAACTGCGCGTTCCACTCGGCCAGACAGAACTCCCACGGCACGCGTGCGCTGCCGAAGGTCCGCTTGTCCTTGTACCAGCCGCGGTACATCGCCCAATCCCACGCGAACGGCGCGCCGTATTCGCAGGTGAAGACCGGCTTCACACCGTTCACCGACCAGTGTTCGAACCAGTCGCACAACTCCTGGACGGGCGCCCAGTTCGGATAGAAATTGCTCGTGTGCATCACGCCGAAACTGCCGGACGAATGGTGATAGACCACCCGGCTCGGGTCCAAACGCCTGGCGATCGCTTCCGCGCGAGCCGCCTTCTTGCGGTTGTTGAGCGACCACGAGCCGCTGACCGTGTACGGGCAGCCCATGAGATCGGGATTCATGTCGTTTCCATCGCCCGTGGCGTTGTGGCTCATCGAGTAGAAGACGACGGACGGGTGGTTCTGCGCGGCCCGCACATAGAACGCCGCGTGCCGCGCGTAGCCGTTCGCCGCATCGGCGTCGTCGGCCTGCCAGTCGTAATGCCCGAAATGGGGCAGCGAGAAGGAGAACAGCATGCCGACGTCGTCCGCCGCGCGCAGGATCTCGGCACAGCCCAGATGCGAGCCGGGCAGGCAGTCGTAGTGGTGCGAGTAGACCATGTTGATCCCGAAACGCATCAGCCGCCGCATGCTCTCCTTCGCGCCCTCGTAGCTCGCCCAGGCGGCGCCGAGCTGCGCGTTGTCGAACGGGACCGACGAGAGAAAGATGCGGCTGCCGTTCAGATAGAAATCGCGGCCGTCGATCCAGAATTCGCGGAACCCGAACCGGGCGGGAAGACAGACGTCGAGCGGCTGGCCGCGCGCGTCGAGCAGTTCGAGCCGCGCCTCATACGTATGGCCGGGGGTGTGCGTGTCCCACAACTTCTCGGGGCGCCACTTCGCGGTGAAGGACGTGCGCCCCTCCTGCAGGTCCGCGGCGCGGAACGGGGCGCCGTCGAACGTCTTGATCTCGCGGCCTTGCTCCAGGATCACGGCGCGCAGCGCATAGGCCGGCCCGGCGGCCAGGTCGGCCGGCACGGCCTCGAATGTGATCTCGCCCTTGCGGACCGAGGTGATCACACGCACGTCCGTCACACGCGGCCCGCCGGGTTCGCCGAGCAGGAACAAGTCGCCGCAAAACCCGCGCCGCGCCACCGAGCCTTTCACGTCGCGTGAGGAGTTCGTGTCGTTGTAGGAGGCGATCACGCCCTTCAGCGGCATGGCAACGACCAGCGCGGAGAGGACCTGCTTCGTGCCGGGCCGCGCCAGGGCGGTGATGTCCACCTCGCCGCCGGGAAAACGCATGCTGCCCGCCTTCTTGCCGTCGACGAAGAGGTCGGCATAGGAATTCAGGTAGTCGGCCCGCACACTGATGCGGCGGCCGGCCCAGTTCGCGGGAATCGCGATCTCACGCTGATGCCAGGCCGCCCGGACGCCGTTGATCTTCTTGGCCTGCCACGCCGGATGCCTGACGAGCGTTTGGCAGTCCTTCATGTTGTAGGAGGTAATGCCCGGCCAGCAGCCGGGCACTTTGAAGAAGCCCCAGCCGGCGCCCGGCACGACGTCGTCATCGGCCTTGCCCGGCTGCCAGCGCCACAAGCCGTTGATACAGATCCGTTCGCGCGTAGGGGTCGTCACCCGCGCCGCCTTCTCCATGTCCCAGACCGCCTTCACGCCCGGCGGCAGCTCGGCCTCGAAAGTCGCGGGCCCCGGCGCCGGCTCCGGCTTCGCGGCTGCCGGGACGGGCCCGGCCGCCTGTTCGCCGGCCATCACCCGCTTGACCAGCGCCTCGTCGAGCACGGCGCCATAGACGAAGACCTCGTCCAGCACGGCATCCGCCTGCTCCTTCCCGGCGCTGTTGGAACCGACGACGATCCGGTCTATCGGCGCCTCAGCGCCGGAGAAGCCGAGCGCCGTCGTGCTCGACCAGGCCTTCTTGCCGTTCACATAGAAGACCGTCGGCGCCTGCAGGCCCCAGCTCACGGCAAGATGGTACCACGTCCCCGTCTTCCAGGGCGGCTGCTTGATCCAATCGAAGCCGAAATGGACGCCCGGCCACTTGCCGCCCGCGCGGCTCTGGAGATAGAGGTTTCCCTTCTCAACGAAGATGAAAAGGCCCTCGTCCGGATTGCCGGCCGAGAGCAGGTTCAGGAGAGAATGCCGGCCGGCGCCGTAGTCGGCCTGCGGATTCAACCAGAACGCAGCCGTGCCCTGCGCCGGATCGGCCAGCGCCGCGCCCGTGACGGTCAGTTGACTGACCGACCGGCCCTTGGCGTCGACCATCAGGCCCGTCCCACGCCGGCCCTCCTGGAACAGCGGCTTACCGCGCGGCGAGACTTCAGCCCCCGCCGGCACCGCCAGAACCCGGCCCTCGTCCAACGGCAGATAGAGGGTCGGGCCGCCCGCCGCCGCACGCGCGTGCGCCGCCAGGCACCCGACCAGAACGCCGATACCGACCGCACAGGTCACTCGTGTCATCGTCCGGACCTCCTCGGTTCTCTGGAACGTCGCTCAGTACGGCGGCGCAAGCCAACGCCCGCGTGACGGACGGAAGTCGGCTTTGCCCGTTGATTGCGGCTGGGCGCACGCGCCGGCCGCGGAACCCGGGCCCGCCTGCTGCGTGGGGGGGGGAAACGGCTGTCTTGACTTGCAGGTGGCTTGATTTGTACCTGCCGCTAGCGTGGCGGCCCCGCCCCCCACCGACAATGGCACAAATTCCGGAGGGATGGCAAATCCTTTGCATCGGGCGTCAGGTTCGCCGCTTGGCTGACAGCCGCATTCGAGTTGCCGACACTCGCGATGCCCAACAGGATTGCCGCCAGGACGTACTCCGGGCGCCTCACATCCTACGCCTCTTTCTTCGCCGCGGCACCGGCTCGGACCGCAGATTTGACCGCGCGCAGGTAGCTCCCTTCCGGATCGTCCCGGGTCGGGACGATGTACCCGCCTTCGCCCAGTTCGTTCCAGGCGTACACAGGGGATTCCCCTCCATCACGGAGTCCACAGACATGGACCTTTCGTCCCGGCGCACATCACCATCCGAAGAATCGGTACGGGTCGTCCATCTCCTCCGGTTTGTCGAGATACAGTCCCGTCAGCCACGGCTGCCTGTCGTCGCCGCTGCCGCGGGTCAGGCGCGCGAGGACCGGCGTGGCCCCGCCGACGCCCATGTTGCCCAGCAACCGTGCGATCAACACGCTGGCGGTCCTGAAGGTTCTCTTCAAGTTGTACGCGTTCGCGTAGTCGTATTGCCATGGCGCGATCTGGCAGAACACAACGTTCGCCCCGTTTGCCGTCGCCAGCACGCCATCGCCGACCGGCGCCGCGCCACCGGAAACCAGGCTCATCTCGCGCGGTTCACGGCTGTTCGTTTCCGCCGGGCCGACCCCCACGAGCAGAGACCCGCCGTTTGCCGGCTCGAAACTCGCGCTGATGTGCTCGGCCGTCTTCATCCGTACGGCGAACGGCAGAAATCCGTTCGCCTCGCTCTCGCCAAGCCCGACCGCCAGCACATGCCCGCCGCTCTTGATCCACGCGCCGATGCGCGCCTTGTCAGCCGCCAACCGGCTGGCGCCGCCCGGGTCGACGACGAGCACGTTGCCCGGGCCGAGCGGCCGGGCGCCATACGCGCTCACGGCGACGCCGGCCTTCTCCAGATGCGCCAGGCCGGCGGGTCCGCCCGCATACACCGCGTTGCGCCGGGGGTGCGGCGCGAAATCGCCGACGTATCCGAGTATGTTGCCTACCAGCCGCGCCGCCGCCGGATCATCCTCCGTCCGCCCGGTCACGTCCATCTGGCAGAACACGATCGCGCCCGCCCCTTCGCTGTAGACCAAGAGCGGGCTGTACTGCAACGCGAACCCGCCGTCGACAATCGAGAGGAAATCGCCGCATGCCGGTTTTTCGATCAGCACCGACGCAACGCTGCCGTAGTTGCCGGCCCGAAATGGCCGCGTGACGTGTATGTCGCACCACTTCACCGTGGGGATGGCGTAGAAACGATCCCAGGTGGATTCGTACGTCCGCAGCCGGGGCGGCAGAAGCGTCGCCTCGCCACGCCAGTCGCGCAAATGCTCGGCGCGCAGCCCGTGAAGAAGGGGATGATTCGGGACGCGCATGAATACGTTCCGCAGGCCGTATTCCTGGACGCGGAACCCGAACCGTTTCTCGAGCGTCTCCGATTCCTGCTCGAAAACCACAATCTTCAGACCGTCGCGCACACGAGCCACGTCCGGCGCGGCCCCGCTCACCGTCAACGCACGTTTGCCCACGATCAACACGTCATAGCCCGCGAGGTCGGCATCCGCTTCGACCGATTGAAAACGCACCCCCATCGCGGCCAGCGTCTTCCCGGTCTCTCCCCTCGGGTCGAACAGGGCGGTCTTCGCGGAACGGCTGGGTCCGGCCGGCGCCGGCAGAACGTCTATGTTGAAAGCATCTTGCTGCCGTTCGCCGTTGCCGAAGTTGACCGTTACGTCGAGCCGATACGCTCCCGGCGCCAGCGCCGCCGGCAGCGCAAAATCGAGCGGTACGCGCGCTTGTTCGCCAGTCTGCACCACAACGCGCTCGCGGCCGGCCACGGCCCGCGGCAGCGCGAGCGACCAGTCGCATTCGCAGGACACCGTCTCGCGCGAGTTGTTGATGATGATGAGCTGCTTGCGAACCGTCTCTCCGGCCCGGAAGTTGTGGTCTTTGCCCGTGAAATGCGCCGGCTTGCCCGCGATGTAGGCGAGCAGAGGCTGGTTGTTGCGCAACAGCGCCTTGCCGGCTTCGGTCGGCACCCAATCCGACCGCTCGTGGCTCATGATGAAGCACGCCCCACTGTGGCTGTCCACGAAATCCGGGCTGACGCCCGGCTTCTGCAAGCTGGCCCAATCGGTCTCGAAGTGCTTCCGGCCCCTATCCACGCCGTCCCGCAGCTTCCAGTAGAGCCACAGGCTCCACATATTGCAGGCCGACACGCCCCAGGTGCGGAACGCGCGCAGGTTGTCGGCAACATGCGCAGCCCAAACCGCTCCGTTGTCGTGACCGTAGCTGCAGAGTTCCGTCGGGTAGTCCCAGCGGTGGAAGAGCTCGCCCGCTCGCCACTTCTTCGCCTCAAAACGCAGGTTCCTCTTCACGGTCTCCGTCAGCGTGTAGGCGCGATCGCCGAAGAACGGCGCATCCCATTCCGCGACGCAGAATTCCCAGGGCAACTTGGCCTGCCCGAAATTCCGCTTCCCCTTGTAGAATCCGCGGTAGGTGCTCCAATTGATGCCCCACGGATCCCCGTATTCGCAGAGGATCAAAGGCTTGACCCCTTTCGTCGCCCAGTGCTCGAACCAGTCGGAGCGTTCCTGGATCGGCACGAAGTTCAGGTACAGGTTCAGCGTGTAGGCCTGATTCAGGTTGCCGGACGAATGGTGATAGACGGGCCGGGTGCGGTCCAGCCGCTGCACCATTCGCTCCGCCCGCGTGGCGAGTTTGGCATTGGGGTCGGTTCGTTCTCCGATCTTGCCGTTCACGTCGCGCAATCCGTCGATGAGGTCCGGATTCCTGCAGCCGGCATAGGAGGTCGAATTGTGGCTCATCGCATACATGACCACCGAAGGGTGGTTCTGAGCGATTCGCACGTAGTAGTCGGCATGGCGCGCGTAGCCGTTGGCGGCGTCCGCATCCGCGCCCTTCCAGTTGTAGTGGCCGAAGTGCGGCTGGGAGAACACGACAAGCACGCCGACGTCGTCGGCCGCCCTCAGGACTTCGTCGAAGGTTCCGTGCGAACCGGGCGTGCAGCCGTAGTTGTGCGTGAACAGGATGTTGACGCCGATCTCCTTCGCCCGGCTCAATGACTCGCGCGCCGCCTCGTAGGTCTGCCATGCCGCTCCGAGCAGCGCATGGTCCAACCCGATCATGAAACAGAACAGCCGCGTGCCGTTCAGCCGGAAGTCGCGCCCGTCGATCCAGAACTCGCGAAAGCCGAACCGGACCGGCTGGAAGACATCGAGCGTCTTGCCGTCGGCCTCGGTCAACGACACCTGCGCGACGTACACGTTGCCGGGCGTGTGCAGGTCCCAGAGCTTTCGCGGCTTCCACGGATTGGCAAACGTGAACCGGCCCCCCTTCAGGTCCGCCGCCTCGAACGGGCCGCTCTCGAACTCGGCCTCTTTGCGCCCGCCATCCATGAGCCGGGCGCGCAGCCGATAACTCCGGCCCGCGACGAGCCCCTCGAGGGCCACACCGAACCGGATCTCCCATTTTCGGACCGACGTCTCGATCTTCAGATCGCCGACCCGCGCCCCGGCCGGCGTGCTGGCCAGATAGACGTCGCCGCACAAACCGCGCCGGGCAACGCGTCCCTTGACGACTTTCGGCGCGCCGGTATCCCCGTACGAAGCCATCGTGGCGCCGAGCGGCATCGCCGTCAGATGCAGGGACAAGACGTGCTTGCGCCCCGGCTCACAGGCGGCGGTAACGTCCACCTCGCCGCCGGGAAAATAGACGGCGCCGGCCTTATGGCCGTCCACGTACACCACGGCATGCGAATTGACGTAGGCCGCACGAACGGTGATGCGACGGCCGGCCCATGAGGCGGGGACCGTTATCTCACGCTGGTACCAGGCCGTGGCGGTGTTTCCTCCGCCTTTCTTCTGCCAGGCCGGATGCGCATACAGCGTCTGGTTGTCCTTCTTGGCGTGCTCCTGGTAGGTCGGCCACCAGCCGGGCACCTTGAAATAGCCCCAATTTCCGCTTGGCACGACTTCCGCGCCGGCTTCTGCGGGCTGCCAGCGCCACAAGCCGTTGATGCAGATGCATTCACGCGTGGGCGTGGTGTCCCTGTACGCGCCTGCCGGGTCCCACACGGCTCTCACGCCGGCCGGCAGGGGAACCGCCGGCAGCGCCGCACCTGAGAGGCCGGAGCCCAAGCACGCCAAGCACGCAGCGAGAGTCGCAATGGCAGTCGTGTAGGTCGCTCGCCTCATTGTCCTTCCCTCCTGCCGGGGCCAATCTTCCGGTACCGCGCCTCCAGGTGGCCCCACAGCCGGCCACGCTCAACGTCCAACCCGTCCCTATCGCAGCCCCCATTCCCCATACCCATCACGCGTGCGGCGAGCCCCCCCGCCATCCGCCGTGGCCGCACCTGCACAGCGACGGCCATCTACGCAGCGAACCGAAACAGTGCCATCGCGTTGTCGTACAGAATTCTCGCTCTCTCCCGGTCCGGGATATCGGCGCCACGGATCATGCCGAGCCCGAATGCCAGCGCTACTCGCCCACGCGTATGACGAACTCCTGCGTCGTGCTGCCGATGTGCCTGGTGCTCTTGCCCAGCTTTTTCACCTGTCCCCAGCCCAGGCTGTTGAGGTCCAGTCGGATCAGGTCGAGATCCGTTTTGGCCGTCAGCGAGATGCGCACGTCACCCGCGACGTCCGGCGTGCCGGAAAGCACGCCCGTGCGGGAGTCAACCGAAAGCCATGCCGGGGGGCTCGCCAGTGCGTACACGGGCTGCTCGATGTCCCAGAATCTCCTGTTATCGTAGTCGGTCCGAAGGCGAAAGTCGCCGAGCGACCGAATACTCTTCGCCTCATACCTGTATGGCTCGCCGACCTTGGCGCTCTGAACGGGGCTGCTGTAGATGAACGGGCGCGGCGCCTCCACGAAATCGGAGGACCAGCTCCGCTTGCCTTCTCCGTCGACCGCCACCACCCGATAGTAGGCCTTGTTCGAATTGGGCAGCGCCAGGCCCTCGCCCACAACCTGCAATTCGGGCTGGGACGTCTCGGCGACGAAATTGGCCGGGAACGGATTCCGCAACTCCCGCGTCCCGCCCGTCTGGACTCTGTAGGGCTTGTCGCTGACGGAAAAACCCTTTTCGTCACTGCCGTATACGCGATACATGGCCGGGCGCCGTCCGACCGGGTTCGGCTTCCACGTGAGGATCCCGACCCCTTTGTCGGGGGCATAGTTCATCGCCACGTCCACCGGATAAGCGGGCCCGCGCGGGACAAAACTCCAGGTCTTGCTCCAGGGCCCCCACACGCCCTTCTCGTCCTTGGCGCGGACCCGCCAGTAGTAGGTCGTATCGGGCGTCAAGAGCCCAACGTAGGGCAATGTGTATTGCGGCTTGCCCTTGTCCCGGGTTCGCGAGATCAACTTGTAGAAATCCATCGAGAGCGGGAACCGCATATCCGGTCGCTCCGAAAGGATGAAATGGTAGTCCTTGATCTCGTGACCGTCGGGAGCCCGGGGTGCCACCCACTGGAAGACAACATCCGTGCCGTTGTGCTCGCCCTTGTCCGGCGGATTCAACGCGTGCGGCGGCGCTTCGGGCGGCCTGGAGGCTGAGCGTTCGACCCACTCATGGCTGACCCGCACCTTGCGCTCGCCCGGCGACTCATCGGTGTAAGTCAGCGTGTTCTTGCCCACGACCAGTTCCGGCATTGTGAGCAAGGCCGTCTGGATATCGTTCAGGATCTTCAATCTCTTCAGACGGGCCTCATCCTTCAGGGTGCAACGGAGCCGGTAGCCGAACCGGGCCTCGCCGTTGGACGGAAACAGCCGGTCAAGGTCCGGTCCAACCGGTTTCCATTCTTTCCCGTCAAAGGAAACCGCGAACTCGGCGCCCTCGCCTTCAATTTCCAGGCTTCCGCCGACGAACACGTACGGGCTCCGCACCGCCCACTCGATCATGCCGGTCTGGCCCGCCTCCGCCTTGAGCCCGTCGCCGTCAGACCGGATCCCCACCACCTTGTCCGCGCCGTTTCGCCAAAGACCGCCGGTCAGGTCGGGCCGGTATTCCCACAGGCCGTTACAGACGGTGTCCGGGTAATTGGGGCCGGTATTGGACCACATCAACCGGACCGGCTCCAGGTGACCCCAGCGCCAAGTGATCGCCTCGCCGGGCCGGAGCTTCATGTCCATAGTCACCGTCTTCCCTGTCCCGCGCCTGCCCGTCACGGGCTCTTCGCAAACGAACATGGCGGCCGCGCTCTCGCTCCGGGGCCGGCCAAGCTCCATGAGAATTCCCATCGTATGGGTCCGCTTGATCAGATCGTGATCGCGAGCCAGGGCCTGGTCGCCGGCTACGGTATGGTTATCGCGCAGCAGGAAGATGTTGTCCAGATCGCCGTCCATCACGTGCCAGCCCTCGTCGTACCAGGCTTGGGCGATCGCATGTGAGAGCAACCGCACCGGGCCCGCCTTGATCCCGACCTTGCCCCATAGCGCGCCCATAATGTTGGCGTCGCAACCGCACGGATTGTGCCCGTACACGTTGAAGACTTTCACCGGGTCGCCCAGCTCCTTCGAATTCCCGGCCTTGTGGTAGCGGTACCGGGTCTGCTGGAACCAGAGCGCGAGCGCCTTCTCCCGGTCGGTCATGTCGGGGGTGAGGGCCGCGGCCACAATCTCGTCCAAATTGCGGAACAAATTACGGCCGTTCGACAGCCAGGGGTTGACCACGTCCGTCTCACCCACGTTCTCCATACGCAGCGCGCGGTTCGATTGCCAAACCTGTTCAATCGCGCCCTCCCTGTGCATCCCGCAGCCCATCGGGCCCCGGCAATTCTCCCCGTCCATCGTGCCGCCGTGCGTCACGGTGTACACATGCCTGGCCGAGCCGATCTCCTCCACATGCCGCTTCGGCACGTCCGCTTCACGCTTCTTGGCGGCCCAAGGCGACAAGGCGTCGTTGGCGACCCGCTCGCGCGCCGGGCGCATGAGTTCCTTCTGCGCCGCTCGACGCTGTGCCACCGCTTCCCGCTCCGCCTCTTTCGCCGTCATCCACGTCCCCTCCGAAACCGACGTCTTCTCCGGCGCCATGAGCGACTGGATCTGCCCTTCCTTCACGATCTCGTTGAAGATCAAGATCTCGTCCAGGAGCGTCTGATCCGCGTGGCAGACGCTCGCGCATACGCAGACGGCCACGGCGATGGGGCCGGCGATCATGGCATGAATGAACCGATTCATGGCGCCTCCATTTGCAGCCCGGTTCCGATAATCCACTTCACCACGTCGGCCTGTGTCTCAACGTGCCCTTCGACCGTGTACTCATCCGTTCGCTGAGCGCCCGGTTTCGCGGCGGCCGCTTCCGCATCCTCGGCACTCTTCATCCGGATCGAGACCGTCATCGGCAAGGCCGGCTTGTACGGCGCAAGGTCTCCGGCTCGGACTTTCTCGACGGCCTCGACTATCCTCTCCACCGTCAGCCGCCGCCCGGCTTCCGCCTCGAGCCCGACACACGTGTCGTGGTCCTTCGCACGCTTCACGGCGGCGGTCACCACGCCCGGGCAGAGCGCTTCGGCTTCCCGGCAGGCCAACTCGGTCCCCTGCACGAAGGCGAGCGGAACGTCCCAATACCCGGCGAAACAGGTTTCGATCCCGATCTCGCCCACACTCCGGCCGTTGATTCTGAAATCGGTCCAAACGCACGTCCAGGTGTGCGGCAGGAAGGCGTTTTCGGTGCAGGCCTTGGCGTGATGGCCCGGCAGCAGGAAGGCGTCGACCGTCCCGTCCAGCCCGGGCAGCCACCGGAATTCCGTGTCGTGATACCCGCGCGGCTTCTGAAGGTAGGTCACGCGCGAATCCGCGAGCATCGCATCCAGCCGGATGTTTCCGCCGCCGTGATGCGTGTCGCAAACGATCAGCTCATCCACCCCAGCGTCGAGCAGCCCGGCCACCATCGCATGGATGTCGGCCATCAGCAGCGCTCTGCCCTGCTCGCCCGCCGCCGGCCGCGCGCCCTCTTCCCAATACCAGACCTGTTCGCGGGTAAACAACCCGCTCACGCCTTCCATGTCGCAGAGCATGAAGATCTTCATTGCGTCTGTCGCCCTCTTGCAGCACGCGCATCACCCGACGCCCGCGCTTCTTTCCGCATCGGATGCGGATACGGGTACGGCACGTAGCCCGGCTTCCTGCCGTGGATGTAGTCGCGCCCTTCGATCAGCACCAATTGGCACCCGTTGATCACCTCGAAAGCCACCGGCTTGCCGGTTTCGCCGTTCGTATTGTTCCACGCATAGACCGGATCCGCGGCTTGGGGCGGGTACGGTTTGTCCTTCGTCCACAGCCACTGGTCGCGGCCGCGCCCGATCTGGTCGCGCGCGATGTACGTGCCGTCGGCCGTGCGCATGTCGGACCGCGTGCCGTTGGCCCCCTTGCAGTAGATCTCGCCCTGCCTGCGCGGGTGCGGATAGGAGCGCACGTTATCGATCAGAATATTCGGATTGCCGTACTTGCCGCCCTTGACGACATTGTCGTAGACCACGCCTGTCCCTCCCCGCAGCCGGAACGGCGCATAGGTGCTGATCGTAGCGATAAAGGTATTACCATAGACCTCCCAGAGCCGGCCCGCGCGAGCTTCGCCGTCAGGACGATACGCCGAATGCACCTCGACGCAGCTGTTGCTCACGATGTTGTGGCGGAACACGTAGTTGCCGCCGTACTGCAGGTCGATCGAGTTGCCGAACCGCGTGCGCGCGAAGACGCAATCTTCGACAAACAGGAAATCGGCGGATCCGACCTTGTAGTCTTTGTGCCACGACCGATGAGCGGTGAGCGAGGCGTCGCCGTGCACATACACGCGCGTGTTTCTGAAGAGACAGTTGTCGATCAGGCCGGTCGGGTCGGGGTGCTTCGAAAGACCACGCACGAAGACCCCCATCCGGCTGCCATTGTTGAAGTTCTCGAACTCGCAATGGTCGACTCGACAGCCGTCGCCGTAGAACTGCACACAGTGGCCCTTGGTGCCTTCGGGCAGGATGATCTTGCATCCTGTGAGGCGGCTGCCGGACCGGCCAAGGTACACACCCGCGCCGCCACCCTTGTAGGTGATGATCGTCGCATCGGGGCCGTCGCCCTGGAGCGTGATCTTCTTGCCGTCCGGAACGCCGAGAGCCTTGTCCCACGTGCCGCTGCCGGCAGGCACTGCGACCACATCGCCCGTTTCGGCCGCGGCGATTGCCGCAGCCACATCCTCACGTGAACAGCTCGCGGCATCAACGACCGCCGCGTGGCCGCCGGAGGGCGTTCCCAGGCACCACGCCAAGAGTGAAAGCATCGCAACGGTTGAATGATATTTCATGACAACTCCTGTGCGCTGTTGCGTCCCGGCTCGCGAGACGCTCGCCCTCGATCCGGCCGCCCGTTGGCGGGCGAGCATCCCCGCGAGCCGGGGATGAGGACAGACCCTTACCACCGGAAGAACCGGTACGGATCGTCCCACTCTTCCGGTGTGTCCAGATACAGGCCCTTCGCCCAACGGGCGGCCCCGGCATCCTGTGACGGCCGGGTCCGCAGTTCGCCCTTGATGCCGCCGGCTTGGCGCAGATCATTCACCTTCACGGCAATGACGTTGACGCCCGGTTTCAGCACAGAGGCCGGGACGCGATAGTGTCGAGGGGCGATCCAGTAGTCCTTCGGATTCGTCTTCGCCGTGATCGAGCCCACGAGTTTGCCGTTCACGTAGGTCCAGTCCTCATCATCGACCGCCCCGAGGACCAGCGTCACGTCACGGCCGGCCATCTTCTTCGGCAGGTCAAACCGAACCCGATACAGGAACATGCCGTTGAACTCCGTCAAGTCCGAGAACTGCTCTTCCCACAGCCCCGGCACGCGGATCTTGCGCCACGTGCCGTCGTCGAACGCGGGCGTCTCCCATCCGCTCGTCTCGGTCTTGCCGTTCGTACGCGGCAGGCCTTTCCAGTAGGCCGGCAGGCTGAGCGTCCGCCCGTCCTGTTCGAGCCAGACCGTGTCGGCTGCGTCCGCCGCGACCGCCTGCCCTCCGACAGGCACAGCGAAGCGGTTGAGCAGCGGCGTCTGTCCGCCCACCCCCATGTTGCCGAGCAACCGCGACACTGTCGTGCTCAGCCGGCGGAACGTACGTTTCTGATTCGCCTTCCCGACGTCGAACGTCCACGGCGCCAACTGGCAGAAGACCGCCCGGCCGTCCTGAGCAACGCCCAGGACGCCGTTGCCCGTCGGCGTCGCCTCGCCGCCGGCGATCAGCGCGATTTTCCGGGGGTCGCGGTTGTGCACGTCGGCTGGCGCCAGCCCCACAAACGGCGAACCGAGCGACTGCGGCTCGAAATAGGCGGCGATATGCTCACCCGACTTCACGCTCACGGGGAAAGGCAACGCGGCGACGTCCGACTGCTCCAACCCGATGCCCAGCAGACGCCCGCCGCCCGCCAGCCATGTGCCCAGCGCAGCGGCCTTGCCCGCCAAGGCCTTTCCGCTGCCGGGCCCCAGCACCAGAACTTGATCAGGCGCGAGCGGTCCGCCGTTGAGCCGGTGCGCGGCAATCCCAGCCGCTTTCAAGTGTTCGAATCCGGCGGGGTCCCCGGCATACACCGCGCGGCGCCTCGGAGTCGGCTGCCAGGCAGACACATAGTCGAGCAGGTTGCGCACGATGCGGTCAGCCGCCGGATCATCCTCCGTGCGCCCGGTCACATCCATCTGGCAAAATACGACCAGTCCCTTACCTTCCCGGTACTCGATCAACGGGCTGTACTGCAGACTGAACCCGCCATCGATGATCGGCAGGAAATCCCCGCGTGCGGGCTTCTCGATCAGGACCGAGGCCACGTTGCCACGATTGCCGCAGCGCCAGGGACGCGAGACCATGATGCCGGCGCGCATGACGTGAGGCCCGGCGCGCTCCGGATGCTTCTTGAACTCCTGCCGAGGCGGCACAATTGTGGCTTCGCCTCGCCAGTCGCCCAGATGCTCGCCCGAGATGCCGCTCAGGACAGGATGGCCGGCCACACGCGCAAACACGCGACGCAGCCCATATTCCACGATCCGGAATCCGAACCGTTTCTCCAATACATCGGGCGTCTGCTCGAACAGGACGACCTTCAGCCCGTCGCACACGCTTGAAATATCCGGCGCGGCGCCGCTCATCGTGAGCGCGCCCCTGCCGACAACAAGCACGCGATAGCGCGACAAGTCGCTGCCGGCCTGCACGGGATCGCACGCGATCCCCATGCCCCGCAGAAGCGTCGCCGTCTCGCCCTTGGGATCGAACAGCGCCATCCTGCCCGCCGCCCCCGGCTTGGCCGGCGGCGCAAGCACGTGGAGCTCGAACCTGTCCTGCTGCTTCTCGCCCGAGCTGAACGCGACATCGAGAGTCAACGTGTAGGTACCCGCCTTCAACGTGGCCGGGAGCGCAAACCGCAGGGGCCGGCGTTCTATCTGCCCCGTGTCGATCGGGATCGTCTGGCGTCCCGTGACGGGCTCCGGCAATGCCAGCGACCACGCGCATTCACAGTCGACGGTCTTGCGCGAGTTGTTGATCACAATGATCTGCTTCTCGACCGTGGCGCCGGGCAAGAAGTTATGCCCCTTCTCCGTGAATTGTCCCGGCTTCCCGCCGATGTAGGCCAGCAACGGCTGGCTGTTCTCGACCAAGGCCTTGCCCGCAACGGACGGAACCCAATCGGCCCGTTCGAAGGCCAGATCCATCCGCTCGTAGCGCCCCTCGATAAAATCGGGGCTGAATCCGGGCCGCTGCAGGTTGTCCCAGTCCGTGGCCAGTTCCTTGCGCCCCCTGTCGACGCCTTCCGGCTTCAGCCAATTGACGCCAAACGTCCATGGACTGGTCGCCGAGACGCCCCAGGTCCGGAACGCGCGCCAGTTGTCCCGATTGTACAGAGCCCAGATCGGATGCCGTTCGAGGAAGCGTTTCGTACTGCCGCCCAACACGTAGGGATAATCCCAACGGTGCCACCGTTCGCCGGCCCGGAACTTCTCCGCTTCCCAACGCAGGTTCGTCTTCTCCATATCCGAGATCCGGAACGCGGCATCCCCGAGAAACTGCGCGTTCCATTCGGCGAGGCAGAACTCCCACGGCACCTTCGCGCCGCCGAAGGTCCGTTTCCCCTTGTACCAACCCCGGTACATCGCCCAGTTCCAGGCGCACGGCATGCCGTACTCGACCAGGAACACCGGCTTCACGCCCTTCGTGGCCCAGTGCTCGAACCAGTCGGACCGCTCCTGGACCGGGACCCAGTTCAGATAGAAGTTACTCGTGTGCATCGAGCCGAGATTGCCCGAGGAGTGGTGGTAGAGGATCCGGGTCGGATCAATCCGCTTCACGATCGCCTCCGCGCGGAGCGCCTTTTTCACGTTGTTCATCGACCACTTGCTCCGGCTCTCGTGGATGCCGTCGATCATGTCCGGGTTCATGTCGTCGTAGTAGCCTGTGGCGTTGTGGCTCGTCGAATACATGACAACCGACGGATGGTTCTGCGCCATGCGGACGTAGAAGGCCGCATGCCGCGCGTAGCCGTTCGTCTCGTCGGCGTCCGGCTGCTCCCACTTGTAGTGCCCAAAGTGCGGTTGCGAGAAAGAGATGAGCATGCCCACGTCGTCGGCGGCCCGGAGAATCTCCTCATACCCGAGATGTGAGCCCGGCACGCAGCTGTAGTTGTGCGTGTACACCAGGTTGATGCCGATTGCCATGAGGCGCAGCATGTTCTCCCGAGCCGCCTCGTAATTGGCCCACGCGGCACCGATCAGCCCGGTGTCCAGCGGCACCGCATTGCAGAATAAGCGCGTGCCATTGAAGATGAAGTCCCGGCCGTCGATCCACAGCTCTCGGAACCCGAACCGTATCGGACAACTCGTATCCAGCGCTCGGCCCGCCGCATCGAGCAACGACAGCTGCAAGGTGTACGTGTTCTGCGGCGTGTGCACGTCCCAGAGCTTCTCGGGTTTCCACGCCTGCTCAAACGAGAAGCGGCCGTCCTTCGCATCGGCCGCCGTGAACGGCTCGCTCTCCAACTCCTTGACCGTCCGGTTCCTGTCCCGGATCACGGCCGACAGACGGTAGGCACCGTTCGCCTTCAACTCCTGCAATCGGGCATGGAGGGTGATCCGCCAGTTCCGCACGGACGTATCGATCTTCACATCGCCGACGCGCTCCGCCGCCGGCGCACCGACCAGGAACACGTCGCCGCACAGCCCGCGCCGCTGGACGCTGCCCTTCTTCTCCTTGGCCGAGTTCGAGTCGTTGTACGACAGCATCACCGCGTGCAGCGGCATCGCCACCATGTACAGCGACAACCGATGCGTCGCGCCCGGCCGGCACGCGGTGGTGATATCCGCTTCTCCGCCGGGAAAATGCAGTTCGCCGGCCTTCTTCCCGTCGACGTAGACGTCCGCGTACGAGTTCACGTAGTCCGCCTGCACGGCAATGCGCCGGCCCGACCACTCCCTTGGAATCGCGATTTCGCGCTCATACCAGGCCGTTCCCGTCCAGATCCACTTCTTCGCCTTCCAGGCCGGATGCGCATGCACCACCTGCGAATCCTTCTGGTTGTAAGACGTGGTACCCGGCCACGAACCCGGCACCTTGAAGAAACCCCAGTTGCCGGCCGGTACCTGCTCGGTCTGCCCAGCCCCCGGCTGCCAGCGCCACAGGCCGTTGATGCAGATGCGCTCCTGCGTCGGCGTGGCCTCGCGGTATGCCCTGCCCAAATCCCAGACCGCCTTCACGCCCGCGGGCCGTTCCGCCTCGAACGCGGTCAACGCAGGGGCGGCAGGTTCCCTGCGCTCGGGCACAGACACCTTCTCCGCCCCCATGAGAGCGCCGATCGCCGCCCCGTCCAGCACCGTATCGAATACCAGAAGCTCGTCCAGCAGCGCGCCGGCCTGCTGCCCCCCCGCACGGCTGGCCCCGATCACGATCTTGTCGACCGGCGCCGTATCGCCGGAGAATCCGAGCCGGGTCGCTGGGGACCACGTCTTGCGGCCGTTGCAGACATTCATCGACAGGAACGTGGCCAGAACCCCGACACCGATCGCTCGCGTCGTCATCTCGGCCTCCTCGGTTCTCTGCAACATGCTTAGGGACGGCGGCGGGGTCCGCCCCGGTCGACAGGCACCGGCAACGCGCCCCAGGGCCGCTGTCGTGTGTGGGGGGGGGGGAACGGCGGTATTTTCTACAATATGCTTGATCTAAACCTACCGCTATCCTGGCTGTCCGCCCCCCCGTCGACAATGGCACAAATTCCTGCGGAATGGCAAATCCTTTGCCGTGGAAACGTGTGGGATTCCGGCGCGGCGCCGGAATCCCACACGTTTCCAGTGTGCGCGTCGCGCACGGGGAGGGGGAACGCACAGACCATATCGATTAAGGCGCGGCCTGCCCGGAAGATAAGTAGGCCGCGCTTCACCGAAGCGCAGGCCTCGGCTTTGGTGAAGCCGGGCCTACTCGGAAGGCACACGACAAACCGTGTATGTTGATCGAAGAAGCGCCAGCAAAGGCGCTCGTTGTGGGAATCGAGGATTGCCACGAGGCCGAAGAAGCCGTATTCCCCTTGTGGCTGTTGCCTCGTGGCAATCCTTTTCGATTCCCGCAACAACTGCGTGCAAGCCCAATTCGCGCTGTCCTTGCCGCTGCCTTTTTCGCGTCTCTTTTCCGCGACGCGCACTTTCGCGGGCAGTTCTGGCACGTCCAACCAGCGTGGTTACGTGCCCTGCGGCAGGAAGCAGACTTTCAGCACCTCCTGCCGTTGCAGCAACTCGACGGCGCGGGTGTATTCTTCCAGGCCGAGCCGTGCGCCGATGAGACCGCCCAGGCGCACGGAGCCGGCGGCGATCTTCTCGAGCGCGTACTCCGCCGCGGCCCGCGAATGGCCGACGTAGCCAAACAGCTTCAAGCTCCGATTGCCGACCGGGAAGACGAACCCCTCGCGTTGCACGCCGAAGATGGCCACGATTTGCGATGTCACCTGCATCAGGTGCTCCGCCGAGCGCTTGGCCCCCACGCAATCCAACGCCACGTCCAGGTATCGGCCCTGCCCGTCGCTGCGCGGGTCGAGAACACGGTCGACCCCGAACGCCAGTGCGGCTCGCGCGCGCTCCTGGTTCAGTTCGAGGCCCACGACCTCCGCCGCGCCTTCGGCCCGGGCGTACTGCGCGGCGATCAGCCCGGCCCCGCCCAGCCCGCTCACGCCGACCCGTTTGCCGTTGAGCGTGGTCGTGTTGAGGATGTCGAGGAAGGACGCGCCCACGCACATGGCCAGTTCGAGCGAGGCGTAATCGGCATAGCCGGCGTCCGGCGGGATGGGGAGCAGGTGAGCGGCATCCAGGCACGCGTATTCCGCGTAGCAGCCCCGGCACAAAGGACCGGGATCCTTCCACGCCGCCACCTTGTCGCCTACCCGGAACGCCGCCACGTTCGCGCCGACAGCGGCGATCTCGCCCGCCATCTCATGGCCCGGTTTGCCCGGCGGGCAGGGATACACGGTCGGTTCATTCAGCATCGGCTCGCCCGACCACAGATGCAGATCCCATTGCGGACAGGTGTTGACCGCCATCACCTTGACCAGAACCTGGTCCGGACCCGGTTCGGGGACGGGGAGATCCAACAGAATCGCCTGGCCCGGTTGCGCTATCTGTATCGCGCGCATGTTCTACTCCTTTCATGCGAAGCGAGGCTTCGCGTCGTCGATAGTTCGTGGCCGAAGGCCTTGTGCCTGTCGAAGGGTTGACGGCTGAGTCCGCGCCAAGAGGCGGCTCGCGAGGACGCTCGCCCTCCAATTGGCCCGGGATGGGGTACGCATGGAGGGCGAGCGTCCTCGCGAGCCGAGTTCCTGGCGTGAACTCATGGTTGATGCGTGATGGCCGAAGGCCCTGAGCCCGGCGCAAGGCTCTCGGGTGCCGCGCCCAAGACGCACCCGTCGCACCCCATTCCCCCACTCTTCCATTCCCCCACTCTTCCATCCTTCCACTCTTCCGTTCCCGTTCACCACTCCAGCAGTACACCGAGGAACGCCTCTTTCTTCTCGAGAATCATCCGAAAGGCGTCAGGGGCGTTGGCGGCAGGCATGCGGTGCGTGATCAGCGGCGAGACCTGCAGCGCGCCGGATGCCAGCCATGCGAGTGTGGCTTCCATCCGTTCGGGTTGCCAGCCGGACGGGGTGTGTAGCGTTGTCTCCCGGTTCCTCAACATCTGGATGTCTATCGCCCCTTTCGTCCCCAGAAAGCCGGCCGATACCAGGTGCGCGTTGCGCCGGAACAGGGAAAAGCACTGCTGCACCACCTCATTGTTGCCGACGGTATCCACGAAAACGAAGATGCCGTCCGCAAACACGGCGCCGAGCGCGTCACGCAGCGCTGGGGTGGCGGAAGCATCGATGATCGCATCACCGGCCCGAGGCTTGAACCTCTGGTACCGGTAGCGGTGTTTGCCCACCAACGCCACCCGCGCGCCGCGATGCTGCAGCGTCTGTGCCGCCCAGAGCCCGACCAGGCCATCCCCGATCACCACCGCCCCGTCACCGGGTTCCACCGCCGGGCGCATGCCGCAGTTGTAGCCCACCTGCGTCAGGACCAGGCCGGACGCTTCAATCGGATCGAGCCCGGCGGGCAACGGGTACACGCTCTCGACGTCGGCCACCGCAACGGCGACATGCCCGCCGTGCGCCGCCATGGGCGGCGAAATCCTGCTTGCCGCCACGAAGACCCACTGGCCCGGCTTCAACTGACCGCCGTTCTCCGCCGCCTGCTCGACGACACCCACCTTCTGATACCCGCTCACCTGCGGAAACGGCAGCTTGTCGCCGCGCCGCGCCGGAGTATCGCCGGCGACCCGTTCACCACGCAGAAACGAGGACTCGGTCCCGTTGCTGATCAACGAGTACCGGGTCCGAACCACTACCTCGCTCGGCCCGGGCTCCGGCACCTCCACCTCCCGAAACGCAACCTCTCGCGGCCCCTCAAACACGACTGCCGCCGCTCTCATGCCGCCCCCTCTCGCCAGACCCGGCGCTGCAACCCGCTCACGGATTGCGCCCGGCGCCGCTGCGCCAAGGCGTGTTTCATCCGCCACAGAATTGATCTATTCCAGACATGCCATACAGACTATTCAAACATTTTAATGATTTTTCAATTGCCCAAACTGACCATTTTTGGTAAATAATCGACATACAAGGAGGGCAGTGGACTGGGACATTCCGCTGAGCAGGAGCCCGACGATTCTGCGCATCGCGCGCAGTGCGCGGCATCTTCGACTGCGTCCGGAGCGGTACCTGATCGATTTCTGGTGTCTGAATCTATACGAAGGCGAAGGGGAGCTGGAGATAGGGGGCGGCGTGTTTCCGATTCGGACGGGGCACGCGAGCATCACGGTTCCGCACACGCCGATGGAGTATCGGTACGAGGGGCCGGCGCGGCTGACGTGGGTGCATTTCCAACCGGACCCCGCGGCGCGGACGGTACCGATCCCGGTGATGCAGGATCTGGGCGCCCGGTTTGAGCTACTGCGCCGCCGTGTGGAGGAGGCGATTCCGATCTTTCCGCGGGAGCCGGCTCGCGCGGCGGCGCGGCTCTGGGATGTGCTGTGGGAGGTGGCGGAAGCGGCGGCCCCGGAACCGGAGGCGCGGCATCCGGCGCTGCGCGAGGCGTTGAACACGATCGAGTCGCGGCTGGCGGAGCGGCTCTGCGTTGCGGAGCTGGCTGGGCAGGTCGGTCTGTCGCAGACGCACTTGAACCGGCTGTTCCGCGCGGCGGTGGGGACGACGGTCACGCCCTACATTCGCCGGCGCCGGGTGGACCAGGCGGCGCATCTGCTTCGCCACTCGAGTCTCCCGATCAAGGCGATCGCGGCGCAGGTCGGCATACCGGACCCGCATCTGTTCAACAAGGTCATCCGCCGCACGCTGGGCGTGTCCCCGAAACGCGTGCGGAGCCGCCGGCGCGATCGGGTGTCCGAATAGCCGCGTTCGACGTTCGATGCTGCACGCTCGCCGCATCCATTTGGGCGCCGGCCCCGCGGGGCTGGCGCGGCACGGCGGGGCGGGCAAGGCGCGCGAGGCGGGCCTTTTTGCTTCCCCTCCCTCGCCCCTCTCCGGTATATACAACGGGAGCGATGACCACTTCAGCTTCCCAACAGACGCCGACGGACGCGGCGCTGAACGCCGACGTGGTAACGTCTTCTGACGATTACGCCGCCCGGTTTGCGGGTCCGGCGGGTGAATGGATGCTGAAGGTGCAGGAAGACATCACGCTCGGCCTGCTGCGGGGGACGCCGGGCGCGTCCGTACTGGATGTCGGCGGCGGGCACGGCCAGCTCGCCTTGCCGCTATGCCGCGCGGGGTTCCGCGTGACGGTTGCGGGCAGCGCCGAGTCGTGCCGGCACCGGCTCGCCGCCGTGCTGGACGCGGGCCAATGCGCCTTCACCGCGGGCAACCTCTTGGCCCTGCCCTGGCCGGACAGGCAATTCGACGTCGTGCTCTGTTTCCGGCTCATCACGCACTGCGAGCCGTGGCCGGCCCTCATAGCAGAGCTATGCCGATTGGCGCGCCGGTCGGTGATTGTGGACTATCCGACCAGCCGGAGCCTGAACAAGGTGGCGCCGCTCCTGTTCGGGGCCAAGAAGAAGGTAGAGCAGAACACGCGCACCTGGACTCTATTCACGCATGGGCAGATCGCCCGTGCATTCGAGGCGAACGGATTCGGGCTGAAAAGCCGGCATCCGCAGTTCTTCCTGCCCATGGTCCTGCACCGCATGCTCAAACGCCCGCGCCTCTCGGCCGGGCTGGAACGCGTATGCCGTGGCCTCGGGCTGACCCGGCTTCTGGGTTCGCCGGTCATCGCGGAGATGAGGAGGCACGATTGACGGTTGATCGCCCCCACTCCCCGTCAATCATGAAGCATCAACCATTGACCGTTGCCCGGCCCTTCCCTATTCTACTCCCCCGACACGCCATGACGCGATGACGCCGGGATGGCTGGCATGTGTGGAATTTGCGGATTCAACTGGAACGACGCGCGACTGGTCAAGGCGATGGCCGACGAGATGGTCCATCGCGGCCCGGACCAGCACGGGGTGTACTGCGCCGACGGCGTCTCGCTCGGGCACCGGCGGCTGAGCATCATCGACCTGAGCGAGCAGGGCCGCCAGCCGATGTCCAACGAGGACGGCACGGTTCAGCTCGTTTTCAACGGCGAGATCTACAACTTCCAGGAACTGCGCCCGGCGCTGGAGGCGAAGGGCCATCAATTCGTCGGCCGGTCGGACTCCGAGGTGATCCTGCACGGCTATGAGGAATACGGGGTCGAGGTGGTGCACAAGCTGCGCGGCATGTTCGCCTTCGCCGTGTGGGACGCGCCCCGCAAGCGGCTGTTTCTCGCCCGCGACCGGATCGGGATCAAGCCGCTGTACTACTATCACCAGGACCGCCGGTTCGTGTTCGGCTCCGAGATCAAGGCCATCCTCAAGGACCCGGCCGTTCCGCGCGAACTGAACCACCAGGCGCTGTACGAGTATCTGGGCTTCGAGTTCGTGCCGGCGCCGGAGACGATGTTCCGGCACATCTTCAAGCTGCCCGCTGGCCACTACGCGGTGTGGGAGAACGACCGCCTGCAGATCAGCGAGTACTGGGACCTGGCCATGGGAGACGGGACGCCGCCGCTCCCGTACGACGCGGCGATCGAACAGGAGCGCGAGCTGCTGGAATACGCGGTGAAGAGCCACCTGGTCAGCGACGTGCCGCTCGGCGTCTTTCTCTCCGGCGGCCTGGATTCCAGCGCACTGGTCGCAGCGATGCGCAAGCACATTTCCGGGCCGCTTCGCACGTTCACGATCGGCTATCCCGACAAGACGTTCAGCGAACTGGACTACGCCCGGATCGTGGCCGACCGCTTCGAGACCGAGCACCACGTGCTCATGATCGACTACCTGAACCAGGCCTACGTCGAGAAGGCCTTGTGGCACCTGGACGAGCCGATGACCGACCTCTCGACGGTGCCGCTGATGCTCGTGTGCGAGAAGGCCAAGGAGTTCGTGACCGTCTGCCTCAGCGGCGAGGGCGGCGACGAGAGCTTTGCCGGCTACGACCGGTTCAAGGCCAGCCGCATCAACCGGTTCTACGGGCTGGTCCCCGGCCCCGTGCGCCGCCAGGTGATCAGCCGCCTCGTCGGCCGGCTGCCGGACCAACCGCAGAAGAAGGGCGCGGTCAACATGCTGAAACGCTTCATTGAGGGCTCGAACCTGCCGGCGGCCGGCGCACACCTGCGCTGGCAGTATTTCGGCACCGCCGATCAGGACGAGCGGCTGTTCAACGCCGCCTTCAAGACGCGGGCGGCGATGGATCCGTTCCGGCACGTCACGGCCTGCGCCGCGCGCAGCGGCGCCGCCGACACCGTGAACCGGGAGATCTACCTGGACATGCGGTTCATGATGACCGAAAGCGTGCTGATGAAGGTGGACAAGATGAGCATGGCCAGCTCGCTCGAGATCCGGGTCCCGCTGCTCGACCACGTGTTCGTCGAGTTCATGGCTTCGCTGCCCGGGAACTGGAAACTGAAAGGGCTCCAGACCAAAGCCGTGTTTCGGTCCGCGCTGAAGGGCATTCTGCCGGACGCCATCGTGCACCGCGGCAAGCAGGGCTACAGCCTGCCGGTCAAGCAGTTGTTGAGAACCCAGCTCAAAGAGTATATGATCGAGCTGCTCAACGATTCACCGATTATCCGGGAAAACACGAACGTCGACTATGTGAGCCGGCTGATCCGAGAGCACTTGGACATGACCCGGAACAACAACCATGTGCTGTGGGCGCTGATGAATGTGGCGATCTGGGGCCGGAAGTTTCTCTGAATCTTGTCGAGAACTTCGTCGACGAAGGGCCCAGGACGAGACAGATGACTTTGTCGTAAGCTTTGTCGTAAGCTTTGTCGAAAACCGCGCGTCATCGTGTCACCGGGTCACCGAGTCCCCTCTCGCCCCGACGTTCGACAGAGCCTTTGCACAAGCCTTTGTCCTCCCCCCGCCGCAGCGGCGAGGGTCGACAAAGATTACGACAAGGATTACGACAAAGAACCGGAAGAGGATGCCCGTAAGGGCGCACGGATATGAAAGAAGGCCAAACCGTCAAAGTCAAGGACGCGATGCAGAGCGGCCGGAAGTCGAGTTTTCAGAAGTACCGGGAGCTCACCTACGGGGACAGGCCGTTTGGCTATGTGCTGGCGGCGGAATGGATCCTCGCGGTATCGGGTTCGTGCCCGGGCGGGCTCGGGCTGTGGCTGCGCAGCAAGCTGTATCCTTTCCTCTTCAAGGAGACGGGCCGCAAGGTATTCTTCGGCCGCCACATCACCGTGCGCCACCCGCACAAGATCCGGCTCGGCGACAACGTGGTGATCGACGACAACTGCGTGCTGGACGCGAAAGGCACAACGAACGCCGGGATCGTGATCGAGGACAACGTGTACATCGGCCGCAACACGATCGTGTACTGCAAGAACGGCGATATCCGGATCGAAACCGGCGCAAACCTGTCGTCGAACTGCGAAATCTTCTCTTCCAACCGCCTGACGCTCGGCGCGGGGACCGTCGTCGGCGCCTACTCCTACCTGCTGAGCGGGGGCGAATACGACTACGAAGACGAGACGCCGTTCTGCAAGCAGAGCGGGATGGAGACGAAGGGGCCGCTGACGATCGGCCCGAACTGCTGGCTCGGCGCGCGGGTGACCGTGTTGGACGCGGCCAACATTGGCGAACGCTGCGTGATCGGGGCGGGCGCGGTCGTGACGAAACCCATCCCGCCCGACAGCGTCGCCGTCGGCATCCCGGCGAAGGTCGTCAAGACGCTGGCGGCGGAGGGGTCGAAAGTCGAAAGGTCGAAGGTCGAAGGTCGATGACTCGCTGCCGAGGATCTCTCAGGTTCTGACCTTGGACTCCCCGACCTTCTACCTTTGACTCCGCGACCTTTGACCTTCGACTTTCGGACCTTTGACTTTCGACTTTGGAGGCTTGCCGGCCATGCCCTCACCCATAGCCCATGCCACGATGGGATGCGTGACCTACCGGTTCTACCGCAACCGGCTGGCGCGGCTGACCGGCGGACGCCTGCCGCCGTGGGCCCTGGTTCTGCTGTGCGTGGGGCTTTCGCTTCTGCCGGATTTCGACGCCATACCCGGGCTGTTGTTCGGCGATTTCGGACGGTACCACAACACCGTGACGCACAGCCTGTTCTGCGGGCTGGCCGTCGCGTTCGCCTGGGCGGCGGCGGCCCGGAAATGGCGCGGCAGCGGCTTCCTGGGCTGGTTCGGGATCGTGCTGCTGTGCTACCAACTCCATATCCTCATGGATTTCTTCACAATGGGGCGCGGGGTCATGGCGTTTTGGCCCTATTCCGCCCAGCGGTACCAGTCGGTCGCCAAGCTGTTCTTCGGCCTGCACTGGTCCGACGGCATCTGGAGCAAGCGGCACCTGCTCACGATCAGCTCCGAGCTCATCTTCGCCCTGCTGATGTGGCTCATCGTCCGGATTCTGTTCCGAACCGTGCTGAGGCGGCGGTAGTTGATGGCGCAGCCCGACGAAGCCACCCGACTACGCCGGAGGCTACGTCGGACGCTGCAATGCGCCACGGACACGGCGCGTCATCGCGTCACCGGGTCATCGCGTCACCCCTCGCCTCGAGGTCCGAGTGAACCTTTGCCGCCCCCCCGCCGCAGCGGCGGGGCTCGACAAAGCTCACGACCCGCCTTCGCGCAGCGCTACGGCGGGCAAGTGGCGCTTGCGACCCGCCTTCGCGCAGCGCTTCGGCGGGCAAGCGGCGCTTGCGACCCGCCTTCGCGCAGCGCTTCGGCGGGCAAGCGGCGCTTACGACAAAGAAGAGGATGCGCCGCCCGGGACTCCCGATTGGGCTCACCTTACCCTTGACAACACCCTCCAGGCCGACTATCTCACTAGACCCAAAACCAGGGAGACACCCATGCGCGTACTGGTAACAGGCGGGACGGGATTCACAGGCAAGGCGCTGGTGCGCCGGCTGCTTGACGAAGGCCACGCGGTCGTGGCGCTGGACTATAAGGAAGGGCTCAAGACGGAGGAGCTGCGGGACTGGGGCGCGGAGGTGGTGATCGGGTCGGTGACGGACCCGGACGTGGTCAAGCGGTGCGTGGCAGGGGTGGCGGTGGTGCATCATCTGGCCGCGGCCTTCCGCGAGCTGAACGTGCCGGACACCTACTACCGGGACGTGAACGTTGGCGGCACGCGCAACGTCCTGGAAGCGGCGCGCGAGGCCGGTGTCCGCAAATTCGTCTACTGCAGCACCTGCGGCGTGCACGGCAACATCGATGAGCCGCCGGGCGGCGAAGACGCCCCCATTCAGCCGGCGGACTACTACCAGCAGACCAAGTACGAAGCCGAACCGATCGTCAACGGCTACCTCGAACAGGGCCTGAAGACAACCATCCTGCGGCCGGCCGCGATATACGGGCCCGGCGACCCGGAGCGGTTCTACATGATCTTCAAGCGGGTCGCGCGCGGCGTATTCCCGATGTTCGGCTCGGGCAAGACGTTCTACCATCCCCTGTACATCGACAACCTGGTCGACGCGTTCATGCTCGCGATGCAGGACGGAAAGGGTGACGGGCAGGCATACCTGATCGCGGACGAGGAGTACCTGGAGATCGAGGAACTGGTCCGGCGCGTGGCCCGGGCCTTGGAGGTGGAGGTCCGCATCCCGCACTATCCCGTCTGGCCGCTGGTGGCGGCCGGCCACGTCTGCGAGAAACTGTGCAAGCCGTTCGGGGTGACCCCGCCGATCTTCCCGCGGCGCGTGGACTGGTTCCGGCAGAACCGGGCGTTCAAGATCGACAAGGCGAAACGGGACTTGGGCTATGCGCCGCGCGTGGGAATCGACGAAGGGCTGCGCAAGACCGCCGAGTGGTACAGGGCAGAAGGCTACTTGAAACTGGAAACTGGAAACTTGAAACTTGAAACTTGAAACTTGAAACTTGAAACTGAGGGAGCGAAAGACAGCAGGGACTTGTTCTGGCCGCACGACGGGACGCGGTCTGGCGGCATGCCGGCTGAAGAACCGCCTGGGTCAGTTTCAAGTGTCTAGTTTCCAGTTTCAAGTTTCCAGTTTCCAGTTTCAAGTTTCCATTTTCCAGTTTCACTTTTCGTTTGCATTCGGGCGCGATTTCGGGTATAGTAACGCGCATTGTAGTTTACATGTTATGCTGGGCTGCCCGTCCCGGAGACGGGCGCCAAGATCGGGGCGTTCTCTCCCTCAACAGGTCTGGCGGCGCGCGCGCATGATCCCCGTGCCCGTTCGGCGTGCGCGAGGGGAGAGGTACGGGTTTGTGGCGGGGAACACGAAGGACGACTGTCTCGGCAGTCGTCCTTTGTCTTTGGTGCCCGGTTTTCAGGCAGGTCTCGGCCGGCCCGAGCCGCGGGCATGCGGCAGAAACACGGAACGCGGGCCCCCTCAGACCGACGCGCCGGCGCTGATCTGTGCGGCCGCCGCGCTCAGCCGGCGGATCAGGCCCGGAATCCGCTTCGCAGACAACGCCTTGCGCGCGCTCAGCGCCAGACCGGCCACCGGCGGGTCGCCGAGCGGCACGGCGAGCGACGCATCGCCAAGCGCGTAACCGCGCAACCGCGTCTCGGCCAACTCGCGAAGCAGAACGTCCACGTCCACGTCGGCCTGCCCGGCCCCGTACTCCGTACGGACATCCTCGGGCCGACGGTAAGCCAACAGGATCTTGCCGATGATCGAACGCTCCGCCGGGTAGAGGTCGTGGCCCACGATCGCCGCCTCCACCGGCCGGTCGGGCCCGCCATGGTACAGATAGCACACGTGCCGGCGCCAGAGCACGCCCAGCGCGACCGTCAGCCGCGTGCTCCGGATGAGGTCCTCGATCAGCGGCAAGGCCGCATTCAGCAGGCCGGACCCCCGCAAGGTCATGGCCGCCAGCGCGTGGATGCCCGGGCCCGGCACGTACTTGCGTTCGCGTGTCCGCCGCGCCAAACCGAGGTAGGCCAGTGTGCCGAGCAACCGGCTCACGCGCGTCGGAGCCATGCCCAGCGCCCGGGCCGCTTCCGCACTGCCGACCGGCCGCGCCTCCGACGCCAGGTACAGCAGGCAATCCAGCCCGCTATGCACGCTCTGGTTCGGCTGCGCCGGCCGCTGCGAATGGTCAAACCCGTCGTTCATCTGACCTGCCTGAAACTTACTCGAGAACTCACTCGAGAACTTACTCGAGAACTTGCTCGGGAACTTGCTCGAGAACTTGCTCGAGAACCCGCCTACGCGCGGCGCTACGGCGGGCGCGGCCCGACTTCGCCGTCGTGCCTCCTGGCTTCGTCGGGCACGGCTTACTCGCGAACTTCCCCCCCCGCCGCAACGGCGGGGGCGACAGAGCTCACGGCCCAACGAGTCTGTCGAAAGAGAGCCATCCGGTGCCCCCAGACGGCTCGCGAGACGCTCGCCCTCCATCTTGTGCAACATATCGTATGCTTGGAGGGCGAGCGTCTCGCGAGCCGTCCTTTTCGACAGGCCCAACGCGCGCCTCAGGCCCCTTCCGCGTAGGCGCGCACTTCGAACACGCGCGCGTTCGGATGGCCGTACGCGCGTTCGAACCGGATACGGACCCGGTCGGTCTCAACCGCCGGGAACGCACAGCGGACCCGACGCGTGCGGATGGAGTCCGCCTCGCCCACGCCGCGCCAGCCGCCGTTTAGCCAGGCCTCGACCCGGAGGCTCCGCACAAGCTCCGCCGGCGCGCCCGGCGCCATCTGCTTGCGCAGGCTCTGATGCCGCGACATCTGAATGGGCCGGTGCACGTTGGTGTCGAGCTTCACTTCCACGCACCCGATCCGTTGCGGCTCGGCCCAGCTTAGACACACGTCGGCCGGAAGTCCATCCGATTCCCAGTGGTGACAGCCGCCGTCCTCGTCGCGGGCCACCCCGTCGGTCAACAGCGCGGCCGCGCCGGAAGTCGTGGACGAGGCCGCAAGTTGCGCGCCGCGCGCAAGGTCGGCCGCGTCCCGCGCCGGCCGGTGCGGGATGTAGGCGTCGTCGCGAAGCAGTCGCTCCTGCAGTTCGCCAACGCGGCCCGCGGCGCCGAGTTCGCGCGGCGTCCGACCGGACTGCGCGCACAGGGCCGCTGCCGTTCCCGCGGCCTGCCCCATCACCGCACAGGTCGCCATCACCCGGGCCGAGGAGAGCGCGATGTGCGTGAAGCTCGCGTTCCGCCCCGCAAACAGCAGGTTGGACACGCTTTTCGAGTACAGGCACCGGAACGGAATCTGATAGGGCTTGTCGAAATGGTGATGGAAATAGGCCGGCGGCTCACCGAGCGATTCGATCCCGCCGGGACAGTGCTCGTCGATGGGCCACCCGCCGAACGCCACGGCGTCCTCGAACTCGCGGTAGCCGAGCAGGTCGTTCTGATTCAGGAGGTAATCGCCCACGAACCGGCGCGACTCACGCTTGCCGGGCACGGACCCGACCCAGTTCAAAACCAGGTTCGCCGCCTCCGGGTAGCGCCCGGAATTCTTGATGTGATCCCAAACGCCGTGCAGATAGCCCATGAGTTTGTCGCGTATCTGCTCCTGGTCGCCGATCACGTCCGTCTCGCTCCCGACCTCGATCCACCAGTGGCCGTGCCGCAAGCCCTCGCCGCCCAACTGCCGGCCCTTCGGCGAGTGAGCCGGATCGAACGGGCGGGCGAAGAACGGCGGTTCGTACGGCACGGGATAGCCCATGTCGCGCGAGATGAAGGTGAGCGAAGCGCCCATCGTCCAGGAGTCGGGTTGCTCGGGCGCGAACGATTCGTCGAACTCCGCACGCCCCTCACGCCCCATGCGGAACTCCGCGCCGGCCGAAGCCGCCAGCAGGCCGTCGCCCGAACAGTCGACAAACAGCTTCGCGCCGATGACAAGCGCCGTCTCCGTCGTCAACTGGTGGCAGCGCGCCGCGCGGATCGAACCGGCGTCCATCTCCGCCGCGCAGGCCGTCGTGTTCAGATGCAGGACCAGATTCGGCTCGCGCCGGACGAATTCGTACAGGAGATGATCCCAGACCGAGTACGATTCCTGCGGATTGCGCATCCGGTTCTCCAGCAGGATCTCCTCGAGAATGCCCGTCTCCCGTTCGAGCCCGTGCGCGCCGCGCAGGCCCTGCGCGCCGTTGATGTGAACCCGGATCTCGCCGGAGGCGTTCCCCCCCAGTACCGGCCGGTCCTGGATCAGAACCGTCCGCGCGCCGCACCGCGCCGCCGCCACCGCCGCGCAGATCCCCGCCATGCCGCCCCCGATCACCGCCACGTCGTATGCCTCATGCCGCTCTTTCATGCGAAACGCTCCTCCTTGGCCCGATCCCGCCCACGGGAGTCCCGATTGCCGACTGCGGGAATGATTGCAAGAGTGCTCGGGAATACCGCTCATGCGCCGCTCGCCCCCCCCTTCCGACGCTGGCCGGGCCAGTAATGCTACTAATGCACACGTGCTATTATAGCACGCAAAAGGGGGATGTCAAGGGGGCAGCTCATGACTGCAGCGTGCCGGGGGCGGCCCTGGCCTGAAACTTGCTCGAGAACCCGCCTTCGCTCAGAAGCTACGGCGCGGCAGGCCAAAGCTTACGACAAAGACTACGACAAAGCGGACCGGACCGTAGGACGGGCTTTCCAGCCCGTCCCGCACAACCGTGAACCGACGGGAAGAGGGGACGGGCCGGAAAGCCCGTCCCACGGGGAGGCCACGAGGTCTGCAACCTGTCTGCCTGCGTGCCCCGAGTCCTCGAGGGGCGGCCGAACAACGTTTCGACGTCAGGGTTTCCGGACGCGGTTGATCCAGGTGCGACGCCGTATGGCGCGCAGTTCGGCGCCGCGCGCCGCGGACTCGTGCCAGGGCCCGAGCAGGCCCTGCCCCGGCTGGGTGAGCAGGAAGATGGAATCGGCGCCCACCCGGATTTCGCGGATCGCCTCACGAATCTTGTATTCCCAGCACGCGCGGCCGTTGCGCGGCCGGTGTGCGGTGAGGACGGCGCCGGTTCCTCTGACGAACAGCGTGGCGGCCTGCCCGCCCTGGACCAGCGTGAGGAAGCCGCCGGGCGACACGGTAAGGGTTCCGATGAAGCCGCTCTTGCGCCACCGTTCCCTGCCGGTGGCCGGGTCGAGGTTGATCAAGGTGCGGGTGACGGGGCCCAAGGGGGCGTCGTCCTCGTCGTCACCGCCGTACTGCCGCATGAGCTGTCTGAGCATTTGCTCGTGCGGCGTGTGCGGGCGGGCCGGCGGCGGCCCGGCCGGGCCGCCAGGGCTCTGTTTCGGGACGCCGGCGGTCACATAGACCGATCCCGGCACGGACTGCAGGCCCCAGGGCTTGCCGTCCAGCTTCTGTTCCCACAGGAGCGTGCCGTCCTGCGCGGAGAGCGCGAAGATCCGGCCGTCCCGCATGGCGGCGATGACACGGTCCGCGCCGACCGCGACGCGACGCGGCTCGGCAGGCAGCCGGTATCCGCCGCGCGCGGCGCCGTCGAGCGCGAGCACGTGAAAATCTTGCCCGGCCAGAAGAAGGAGCCGGTCCGCGCAGAGCCGGACCTCGCTGACCACGCGGCCCTCGATCGGGATGGAGCAAAGCGGCGTTCCGTCCGTCGTCCGCAGCAGACTCAACTCATAGGCGGACGGCTTGCTCCACTCGCACCCGCAGTCGGGGCACGCCATGACCCATTCGAGATCCGCATGCTGGTGCACCGCGCACCGTCGCCACTGGATCGCGCCCGGCACGCAGGAGACGGCGAAACACACATCCCCTGCGATCCCCAAGCCGGTGACATCGCGCTCCGCGTAGGGTCGCTCCCACAGGTCACGGCCGGAGGCCGCATCCACGCAGACAAGCCGCCGACTGCGGGTCCGTTCGCCGAGCAGGTACGAGAGCGCCGTCTCGACGTCGCAGGGCAGCACGGCGGCGTCCGCCGGCCCGCCGGAATCCACGACGAGCATCCGGCCGCTGCCGAACGCCGGCTCCGTGCGGCCGTAGCCGCCCAGCCCGCGGCGCCAGAGTTCGGCGCCGGACTCCGCCTGCAGGGCTCTCAGCTCGCCGAACCCCTGACAGACGAGCAGCCCGTTGGTCGCCATCATGCGCCCGCCGAAGAAAGAAGAGAACCCGGCACCGCGCATCGGCAGGTCGCCACCCGCCTGCCATCGCACCTTGCCGGTGCCGGCCTCGACCGCCTGGCAGATCCCGTCGCTGCGCAGGAGGTAGACGCAGTCCTCGCCCAGCACGATATCGACGAACGAGACGGTGTCCGGCGCCGCAAGCGACCAGCGTTGCGTGCCGCTGCTGTCCAGGAGCCAGAGCCCCACGCCCAACGCGATGAGCGCCGCGGCGGCAAGGGGAATGCGCCTGAGCAGCCAGGCCGAAACGAGGTCCGCCCGCCGGTCATAGCGATCCAGGACTTCGTCGGCCTGGGTCTTCTCGGGCGGCGGCAACCGTTGCTGCAGCTCGGTGCGGCACGCGTCGCTGCAGAAATAGCCGCGCTCCTTGAAGCACACCATACAGACCGGCTTGCCGCAATTGGCGCAGGTGCCGACGAGGGTCGCCTCGGGGTGTTTCTCGCATTTCGCGTCGGTATTCATGCGCGCGGTCTAATGGATAATCTTCCAGAACATGAAGGCGACGACGGCCAGAATGATGATCATGAGGATGGCCCGGTTGCGCTGGATGCGGCGTTCGACGCGCATCGGCGCCATGCTCTTGAGGCCGCCGCTCATGAAATAGGTGGCAAACCGCTGATCGCGCGAGTCGAGCCTGTTCGCCTCCCAGTAACGCGCCGTCTCATCGTGAACGGGCCGCGCGTCGGGCTCCGCGGCAGGCCCGGACAAGGCAACAGGCTCATCGGGCCGGACGCCCGGCGCGAAGCTGAACAGGTCCTCCTGGCCCCGCTTCGCCTCAGGCGGCGGCTGGGCGAGCGAGCCTCCAACGGACTCCCTCCCGGACGGGGCGGAGTCCAGGAACAGGTCGCGCTCCGGCGGCGGCGCACCCGAGTCTTCCGGCACGGCGGCCTGCTCCTCGCGCGCAGCCCGCGCGAGCGAACCGGGTGAAGGCGAGCGCCGTTCGAGCGAACGCAGCCGCGGCTGACGGCCGGGCCGGCCGGGATCGCGTACGGACCGGTTCAGCCGTCGCATGTCCCCGCGGACCTGCGTCAGTTCTTTTTCCAGTCTCTGGATCCGTTTATCCAGGCCCGACTTGCGTTTCCGCAGAAGCATGGTGGCATGCCCCCGTACGGCCGACATTCCCGGCCGGAATCACCCAATCGTTCTCGTAATCATTCTCACAATCCGCACCCGGCGCCGGATGGGTGCAGTGGCGATTGCGATGACGATGGACTACGATAGCTGATTACGAGAATGATTACGATGGCTGATTACAGCTCAGAACACGAACACGACTTTCACGACCAGGTAAGCCACGAACAGGAGAATGATCAGAACCATGAGCGGAAAGCTCACGCCGAACCCGACCTTGACCCAATGGCCGAACCCTCTTTCGAATTCCGGCTCATGGTCGGCATCGCCGAAAACGGCGGGCGCACCGTCTGCGGAGCCGGTCCGTCTGTGGTCGAGCGCCTCGACCTTGGCCTGCGCCTGATTGTAGTCGTCCTGCGTGCTCTCGACGACGGCCAGGGCGGCGGCGAGTTCCTCTCGGACCGCCCCGTCCGCCCAGGCTTCCTCGTCGATTTGCTGCAGGCGCGACAGGTTGGTCTTGGACTGCGCCAGCAGTTCGGAGTACAGTTCCTGCAGGCGTTGCGCGCGCACCTCGGCCTTTTCGAACTCGATGATGCTGCGCTTGAGCCGCTCGACCATCTCGCGCTTGCCCTGTTCATAGGCGGCCTGCATGCGGCTCAGGTCCTCGAGGTCTTTCTTCTCCTTCTCAATGTCTTCCTTGCGGCGGCGAAGCCGTTCGAGCTGTTCCAGCCGGTTGGCCACCTGGGCGTCCACCTCGTCCCGGTGCCGGGCCATACGCGTGAGGTTCAGGTCGCCCACCGGGCGGCTGACGACCTCCTCCGCCTCCACGGCCTGGCCCTGCTCGCCGGCGGGTTGGGCCGAGCGCCCGGCCGCTTCATCGCGGCGCACGAGGTCATCGTCGAAAAAATCCGTATTGCTCATGCTTCTGTATCCTTCTGTTCGCGCGCTTACCGTTTCGGGATCCGCAGCGCCTGCCCGATCTTCAAGTCCTTGGGGCTGGCCAGGCGGTCCCTGTTGGCTTCGTAGATGCGTTCCCATTCCGTGGGGTCGTTGTAGAACTTGGACGCGATCCGCGAGAGCGTATCGCCTTCACGCACCGTGTATTCCTGCGCCGGCGCCTGCTCCACGGCGGCGGGCGGGGGCTGAACCCCGGCGTCCGCCGCGGGCGCGGCCGGCGGCGGTTCCTCGCGCGGGGCAACGGGCGGCGAACCGGCAAGCTGTTGCCGCAGCGCCTCGTTCTCGTCGCGGAGTATGGCGTTCTCTTTCTGGAGCCGGGCGATCGTCCGGGCGGAGTCGCGCGGCTCCTGTGCATAGCTGCTGATCAGCGAACGCTTCGCGGCAAGTGTCCAATCCTGCACGCGCCCCTTCAGTTCGGAGTCCGGCGCCAGTTCCATGTAGCGGCGGTAGTGGTAGATGGCGCCGACGAAGTCTTTCTCCCGCTCCAACAGCTCGCCCAGCTTCAGGTGCGCATAGGCAAGCCGCGGCTTGCGCTCCAGCGCACGGGCCAGGTCCCGAATCGCGCCGGCCCGGTCGCCGTTCTGCTCCCGGCCAAGCGCCTTGCGCACGAGCGGGTCGCGCTCGCCCATCGAGTTCTGGAGTCGGGCACTCATGGAGCAGCCGCACATCATGCCGAGAAGCGCCACAGATGCCCATCCCATCGTCCCGAAACGGCCCGCACCACTCATGCCAGTATCCTCTCTCTCGTTTACGACAAAGACTACGACCGCCTCACCACACGCGCGCCGAGAAATGGACGACCCCGTTCGCGGCGCCGGCGGCCAGCGCGGTTCGGCGCCTGGCCGATTGCGCGCCTTTCTTCCGGGCGCGCCGCGTGAATTGAACGCCGGCCGGCGCCGTCATGGCGATCTGGAACGTGCGGTGTTCTTGGCCCGGCCAAGCATTCGTATCCAGATCCGTTTCGCCCTCGGCGACCAGCGAGCCGGCCGCCTCGCCGGCGGCGGCCAGCCGTTTGCCCAGGTAAGCGAACGGAAGGCCGAGCAACGCGCCGGCCACGCCGCTCGCGGGCCAGTCCTCGGCCTCGCCGCCTGCCAGTTTCAGAACGCCGGCCCCGACGACGCGCACGAGTTCCGCGACGCGTTCGTCGGGCAACGGGCGGCTGACGCAAACCCGGACACCGAGCGGCCCTTCCACGGTCTCCTTGAAGCAGACCCGCCGCGTCCAGCCGTGCGCGCGCCAGTCCGCGGCGCCCGCGTCGAGCAGGACGGTTTTCGCCGCTACGCGCTCGGCTATCATCGGCCGAGGCCAAACGAGCGAAACCAGGACCAGATGCCGCGACGACGCCCCGCGCCGAACGCCCGTCGCTTCCAGGCGCACCGCATCCAGGAGCAACTCGAGCACCCGACGCTTGTTCTCTCGTTTCTGCCGTTCTGCGCTCACGGCCACTCCACAGCCGTTCCGGCCCATTCGTGTCCATTCGTGTTCATTCGTGGTTCCCCTCCGCTGGACGGGCCGATGTTGGGGAGGATACCTACCACGAAAGGGGCGGGGCGTCAAAGCTTTTCATGGGCGCACAGCCCGGCGGTTGACTCCGGCGACCGGTTGCGAGTAGACTGCCCGTCTCCCATGAAGCTGTTTGCGGACAAGGACAGACTGTGGCGCCACAGCGGGCTGATGCTGGCGGCCTCCGTGTTCGCCAACGGCGGCAATTTTGTGTTCCATATGATCATGGGCCGGCTTCTGACGGAAGCGGAAATGGGCGTGCTGTGGGCGATGCTGGGCTCGCTCATGATACTCGGCGCGCCGGCCGAGGCCATCCGCATGACCGTTGCGCGCTACGCGGCCGAGTTCAAGACCAAGGACAACCCGCACTTGGTGCGTCAGCTGTTCAGAAAAAGCGCCTACCGGCTCACCTTCGTCGCCGTGCCCCTGCTGGCGGCGGGGCTCGTCCTCGCGAATCCGCTTGCGCGTTTCTTCCGGATTGACTCCTGCTGGCCGGTCATGATCACGACGCTGATTGCCGCCTTGAACCTGGTTTCCCCAATCGCGGGCGGCGCCCAGCTCGGACTGCAGCGGTTCGGTCAGATCGCTTGGGTCAGCGTCGCGGGCGTTTTCGTTCGAATCGCGTGCGGAGGACTGTTCGCCTGGCTCACCTTCAAGGCCGCCGGCGGACTGCTGGGCAGTCTGGGCTACACGCTGATCGCGCTGTTTGGCCCCATCTGGATGTTGCGCGCCGTCCTCCTCAGAGGCGGTCCCCGCACGGACGACGGCCAACGGCTTGAGACAGGCGACGTGTACCGCTATTTCTGGCCGGCGTTGGCGGCCTACTTCCTGGGCGAAATCATCAGCAACGCCGATCTGATCGCGGTGAAGCATTTCTTCACGCCCGAGGCGGCGGGCGGCTACTCGCAGGCGGCGGCGATTGCGCGGCTGGTGATCTATGCGGCGGCGCCGATCAGCCTGGCGATGTTTCCGAAGATCGTTGAGCAGTCTGTTCGGCAGGACGATCCGAAACGGACGCTTCTGCGCGCCGTGGGCCTGTGCACGCTGATCACCGTTTGCGCCGCCGCGTTCTGCAGCCTGTTCCCGAAGGTGCCGTTGCTGCTCATCTTCGGCGGCGCGCACCTCGAACTGCACGGCCTTGTCCGCGCGGTGTCGTGGGGATTCGCGCCGGTCGGCATCTTCAAAATGCTGCTCCTGTTCCTGATGGCGCGCAGCGATTTCCGCGCCGTCCCGTGGCTGGCCGCGCTGGCCGCCGGCTACGCCGGCGCACTGGCCTGCTGGCATCCAGGCCCCCATGCGGTGGTAGCGCTGGTCTTCGCGTTCGCCTCCGCCGCCATGCTGCTGGCGGCCGCATTCGCGTGGCGGCGCGGGAGAGGGAATGGTTGATGGTCGATCATCGATGGTCAATGGTCGATGGTCAATGGTCGATGGTTGATGGTTGATGGGCGATGGCCAATCCTCAATCGTCAATCGTCAATATTCAATGATTGATGGGGATTCGAAGGTGACGGAGTCGACACAGGCGATCTGGGCGAGCGCGCACCGGCAGGTGGGCGCGGGCCTGCTGAGCGTGGTGATGCCGGCGCACAACGAAGGCGCGCACATCGCGGCGAATGTCGAGACAGTCAACCGGCTCCTGAAAGACGACGCCGGGCTGACCTTCGAGCTGCTCGTCGTGGACGACGGCAGCACGGACGACACGCGCGCCGAACTGGGCCGGGTCGCGCCGCAGGTCCCGGCGCTGAAGGTCGTGGCGCTCGAGGAGAACCGGGGCAAGGGCTCGGCGCTGCGGGCGGGGTTCGAGGCCTCGCGCGGCGACTGGGTCGTCTTCCTCGACGCGGACCTCGATCTGCCGGCGGAGCAGATTGCGGGCCTGTTCGACGTTCTGGACCGCGAGCGGGCGGACGTGGTGATCGGCTCGAAGCGGCACCCGGACTCCGTGCTGCGTTACCCGTGGCTGCGCCGCGTGATGAGCACCGTCTACTTCTGGCTGGTTCGCCTGTTATTCGGCATGCCGATCCACGACACGCAGACGGGGATCAAGCTGTTCAAGCGCGCGACGCTCGCCTGGGCGATGCCGCGCATCCTGGTGAAGGCGTTCGCGTTCGACCTCGAGATCCTCACGCTGATCCACGCGAAGGGCTACCGCATCGCCGAAGCGCCCGTGCTGGTCGACTTCAAGAAGAAGATGGGCTGCATCCGGCCGCGCTCGGTCTACACGATCTTTGCCGACACGCTGGCGGTCTTCTACCGGCTGCGGATTCTGCGCTATTACCAGACGATCCCGGACGTGCAGATCCCGCCCGACCACCCGCTGGTCTCCGTGCTCATCGCCTATCCGGCGGAAACCGAGCATCTGCGGCAGGCGCTGGCCGGGCTGGCCGCCCAGACGTACCCGCAGCTCGAGATCATCCTGCTGCCCGACTCCGCCACGGGCGCCGAGCGCGCGGCGAACACGCGCGAGCTGGCGACCGGCCCGCTGCGGCCGGCGGCGAAGCGGAACATCGGCATCCGGCACGCGCGCGGCGCGATAGCCGCCTTTCTCGATGACGACGCCTTTCCGGCCAAAGACTGGATCGAGCGGGCCGTCGCGCACTTCTCGGACCCCGCGGTGGCCGGGGTCGGCGGGCCGTCCCCCACCCCGCCGACCGATTCCTACCTGGCCCAGCTCAGCGGCCGGCTGTACGCAAACTTTCTCGTCTCCGGCCAGTACCGTTACCGCTACGTCCCGCGCCGGTTCCGGCAGGTCGACGATCTGCCGAGCTGCAACCTGTTCGTGCGGATGGATGTCCTGCGGCAGCTCGGCGGGTTCAAGACGGAATTCTGGCCCGGCGAAGACACGTATCTGTGCATGCAGATCGTGCACGAGCTGGGCAAGAAGATGGTGTACGAGCCCCGCGCGGAAGTGTGGCATCACCGCCGGCGCCTGTTCCTGCCGCACCTGCGCCAGATCGGGCGGTACGGCCTGCACCGCGGCTATTTCGCCCGGCACTTCCCCGCCACCTCACGCCGGCTGGGCTACCTGTTGCCGTCCCTGTTCGTGCTCGGTGTCGTGCTCGGCGGCATGCTCGCGCTCGTCTGCCGGCCGTGCCGTCTGCTGTACGCCGGCGCTCTGGCCGTCTATGCGGGCGCCACACTCGCGAGCACCTGGCTGCCAAACCCGGTCTCCTGGTTCCTGACCTGGGTCGGCATGGTGCTCACCCATCTCGTGTACGGAACACGCTTCATGGCGGGGTTCCTGACCCGTCGCCTCCCGCACGAGAAGCAGAAGTTCGATCACCTGTCCGAAGAGAGGGGCTGAACCGCGAATGCATCCGCCTCCGTTCACGATTGTGCGGGACGGGCTGGAAAGCCCGTCCTACGATCCCGTTCGCTTTGCCGTAAGCTTTGTCGTAATCTTTGGCCTGCCGCGCCGTAGCTTCTGAGCGAAGGCGGGCTGCGCCCGCCGAAGCCAGGAGGCACGACGGCGTAGGCGGGCTGCGCCCGCCGAAGCCAGGAGGCACGACGGCGTAGGCG
>JAFGHX010000240.1 GCA_016929905.1 Kiritimatiellia bacterium | reverse complement strand
GTCCCACAGTCCCACGGTCCCACAGTCCCACGGTCCCACGGTCCCACAGTCCCACAGTCCCACGGTCCCACAGTCCCACGGTCCCACAGTCCCACGGTCCCACAGTCCCACGGTCCCACAGTCCCACGGTCCCACGGCCCTACGGTCCGCCACTCTCGAGGCGCAAGGCCTGCGAGCGGTGGTACGCCGCGCGCTCCGGGTTCCCCAGCCGCGTGTAGGCGAGTGCCAGATTGCCGTGCACCCGCGCATTGGCCGGGTCCACGCGCAGCGCGGCGAGGAACTGCTCCACCGCCTTCTCCAGGCGCCCCTGTTCCGCGAACGCGATCGCCATGTTCGTGTGCGCCTCCACATGCGCGGGATCCGCGCGCAACACCGCGGAATAGTGCGCCAGCGCCTTGTCCAGGGCCTTGCGCTGCCGCAACGCATTGGCCAGGTTGAAATGCAGCGGCACGTTCCCGGGGTCGGCGCGCAGCCCCTGCTCATAGACCGCGATCGCCCGCTCGCCCGCGCCTCGCGCCGCCAGCATCCGGCCCAGATTGATGTAGGCGGGTATGTTGCCGGGGTTGAGCTCGATCGTGCGGGAGTAGTGAGACAGCGCGGCGTCCGGCTCGCCCTGCCGCTCGCGGATCACGCCGAGGTTGAAATGCGCCTCCGCGTGCGACGGGTTACCCGCCAGCGCTTTCTCGAAATAGTCCGCCGCCGCCGCGTCCTGCGCCCTCGCCATGTGGATGCAGCCCAGGTTGTTGTTGGCCAGCCATGACGCCGGGTTCTTCGTCAGAATGTCGCGGTAGAGGGTCTCCGCGTCCCGGTAGACCAGGCTCTGCACAAAGGTCCGGGCGCCGAGCACCGCCAGAACGACCGCGAGCAGGACGCGCGCGCCTGCCGTCCCGCGTCGCCCCAGCCGCCGCGCCCAGGCCGCCAGCGAGCCGGTGCCCAGCGCAATCAGCCCGGCGCTGGCCAGATACTGGAAATGGTCCGCAACGAACGAGTACCGCATCGGGTAAACGTTCACGAAGCCGAGCGCAGGCGCGAGCGTGACGCCGAAAAAGACGGCGCCCACCAGCGGCCCCCTGCCCGCCCGCCGGCGCAGCCGCCACAGCGCGCCCGCGACGACAGCCGCCCCGACCGGGAACAGGTACGGCCACAACGCGCCCGCGTCGACCCGCCATCGCGCATAGTTGAAGCACAGCTCCGCGGGCCAGACCAGTTTCCAAGCGTAGAACCACAGCGCGCGCCCGGCCACCAGACAACGGTCAAGCAGGCTCAAGGCGTACGGCGCCCCGCGCGCGCCGACGTGACAACGCTCCATCCATACGGTCACCAGCCCGAGCGCCGCGCCGATCGCAAAGAACGGCGTCGACAGCAGCAGATCGCGCGCCGTGACCCGCCCGCGCTTCCACCACAGGACCAGCAGCACGGCCGCCGGGAACGTACAGCTCACCGTCTTGCTCAGCATCGCGCAGATAAACAGAACGAGGGAGAGTGCGTAACCCCGATACGAGCCGAGGGCAGCAGGCGCGACCTGCGATTCGGACGGCCGCACGGGCTCGCGCACCCCCGCAAACCGCAGATACGCCAGTGCGGCCGACAGATAAAACAGCCCCGCCAGCGTGTTCTTCCGCTCCGTTACCCACGCCACGGACTCGACATGCACCGGATGCAAGGCAAAGATCGCCGCGGTTGCCCAGGCCCCGGGTACGCCCAACCGCCGCAGCACAACCCACAGCAGCACCGCGTTCGCGGCATGCAACAGAATGTTCACCACGTGGTAGCCGGCCGGCGCCAGGCCCCACAGCCGGTACTCCAGCCAATAGGATGTGTGGACCAGAGGGTAGTACTGAGGCACGGCGCCGAACTCGAACCATATCCGGCGCAACCCATCCGCACTGCGCAGGGTCTCGTTCTCCGTGACGTAGTAGTCGTCGTCCCAGATATAGCCCGCGCGCATGGCCGGGATGTACGCCAGGCCCGTCACGACCAGAATCGCCGCGGCTCCGCCTAGAAGCTTTCCGGATATCGCCATCGCTCCCCCGGCTCCGTTCATCCGATTTGCCGAGTGCGCCCCCGCGCACATACATTATGGCGGACGTTGAGCCTGTCGAAAAGGGCCGCTCGCTCTCTCTCGACAGCCTCGTTGCCCGCAACCCAAGTAGGCCGGGCGTCCCGCCCGGCCATGGGCGGCCGGGACGGCCGCCCTACTCAGCCGAAATACGTTAGACGGCTCTTCCACGGACAACCGTGACCAGCCGTGACAGCCTACCGCATTCGCCGCGTCGTTGCAGTCCATTTCAACCTCATATAGAACTGCCGTCGCAGCCAAGACGACACGGCTTCGATGACTCATCTGATCGTTCTGAACCCATCGGTCCTGCCCCGGTTGCCGCCGTCCGCGCGGAGTGCCTCCAACACGTCGTTCGAAGTGCAACGAAGACCGAAGAAGTTTCCAGCGGATGAATGGACGGCAGCGGATACGATTTGGAATAGCCTCTGCATCCGTTGCGGTTCATTCATCCGTTGGAAGAACTCCTCGGGCGGCCGGTTGGCGCAAGGGTGCACCGGGGATTCGAACATCGGGCTGCAGGCGACGCGGCAGCCCGCGCGCCTGAGCCCACCGTTCGGATATCCGTTGGCTGGTCCGTGTGCCTGAGTTTCCGACAAAGATTACGACAAAGATTACGACAAAGGAATTCTGGCCTTCCGGTTCTGCCTGTGCCAGTCCGAACGGGGCGCTGAGGCTGCGGCGCGATAGCGACGCTAGCCTGGGTTCGGAGTCCGTTGTCAGTCGTCCCGGAACGTTTGGTGTTCTTTCTGATGGAGGGCTGCCTGTCCGCCTGTGGCGGAAGGCTGCGCCGAGCTGCCCGCCAGTCGACGACTTGCTCGTGGAAGCGGCTCGGCACAGCCTCGCCCTCCATGGGGAAACTATCCGATTCCCGCCAGAGAATCATCTCCGTCTTCCTTCTGTTCCGACCCGTAGGTATTGCCCCCCCCCAGGGGACGTAGCCCGGGTCGATCAGCCAACCCGGGAATGCGCGTATCGTCCAATTCGATGCGCGAATAGTCCATTGACAATTCAATAATATTTGGCTATATATGAACCTATCATGAAGTCCATGCTCCTAAAACACAAGTTTCAGTTTGTCCGGTTCTGCGATGTGCGGCACGGGCCGAGCCGTAAGACTATCCATCTCAACGACGACTCCCACATCATGCACGTCATCCGGGGCAAGGGGGCAGTCACGATGGACGGCACGGCCTACCCACTCGAACGCGGCACGGTCATCTCGGCGCCCGCGGGCGTGGAGTTCTGGTTCGATGCCGCCCCGCAAATGGCCATGCGGAACCTCCACTACCGGCTCTGGCTCGAGAGCGGCGAGCAACTCGAGGAGCGTTTCGTCCTGCCGCCCGTGTTTCAGCCCGCGCATTTCCCGCAGGTCGAGGCCTGGCTATCGGCCATACAGGCGCTTGGCGACAGCAGGCCCCAGTCGCACGCCGAGGCGGCGTGTCTCGCACACCGGATTATCGTGCAGCACTGGTTCAACACCGAATGGCGGCCTCGCGCGGCGCCCCCTGCCGACGAACGGTCGGACGCCCTGTGCCGGTTGCTGCGGGCGCCGGATCTTGACCACTTCAGCGCACGGAATCTTGCCCGGCAGGTCGGGCTGAGCGTCAGCCAGATGAACCGCGTCTTCCGGCGCCGGCTCAAGTGTTCGCCACAGACTTTCTGGAACAGGCAGCGCCTGGCCGCCGTCCGCATGGCGCTGAAAGACAGCGGACGATCGATCACGGAGATTTCGAACCAGTTCGGCTTCGTGGACCCCGCGTATTTCTCGCGATGGTTCTCGAAACAGGCCGGCTGTTCCGCGGCCCGATACCGCCGACAACTGGCGGACGCAGGTGCGGCGATTTGAATTCGTTTGTATGGAAGCGGCGTTCGATATGTCGAAGGTACGGCAATCCCAGGAGCCCACATGACCCCAACGGACAACGGATTCGACTACGAGTCCTCGTGCCGCCGGATATGCGGAACGTATCGACGGGAACCCGTCGATCGGGTCCCCATTCGTGCGCCGATTTCGTGGCCGCCGAACGGGAACATCGACTCGACGCATTTCGGCGATTGGCGCGATGACGACGGATTCCGCCGGCTGGCGAGGCTGGTACAGAGCGCGTGCGATCCGCACCTGCCCTACAACAAGGTGGGGGTCCCGCGCGTGTTCGCCCCGCAGAGCTATCAGCGCTTCCTGGAAGCGCCGGCGGAATACGTCGAGACACTGCCGCCGGAGAGGATCTCCGATGTGCGCACGCGTCACACGTCGCTGCTGCACACGCCGAAGGGCGACCTGAAGTGGGTGTACGAGGAAGACGCCGGTATCTTCACCCGATGGGACCGGCACAAGCCGGTGCAGGGCCCCGAGGATGTCGAAAGACTGCTGAGCGTACCGTTCACGTTCCGGCCCCCAGCCCCGTCCGAGTTCGAGCCGTTCCGGCGGCACCGCGCGGAGATGGGGGCCAACGCCATCGGCGGCGGGCATGTCAACAGCATGGTCGCCATGCTCTGCGGCATCATGTCTTTCGAGCAACTGCTGGAATGGGTGGTCACGGAACCCGACCTCATCAGGAGGCTGGCGGACGCCTGGCTGGAACGGACCGGGGAGAAGGTCGACTGGCAGCTCGCCCAGGGCGTGGGCCCGTTCTGGCATTTCAACGGCGTGGAGCGCGCCTCGCCGCCCATGATGGGGCCCAGGCAGTGGGAGGAATGGGTTGTACCCTACGACGGCGAGATCATGCGCCGGATCAAAGCCGCCGACCCCGAGGCGAGAATCCACGTGCACTGCCATGGGAACATCGGGACGCTGCTCGACTCCTTCGTCGCGATGGGCGTCGATTCCACCGACCCGGTCGAACCGCCGCCGCAGGGCAATGTGGCGATCAGCGAGATCAAACGGAAGTACGACGGCAAGCTGGTCTTCTTCGGCAATATCGAGTTTCTATACCTGGAGACCAAGCAGCCGGACGAGGTCGAGGAACTCGTGCGCTGCGCCCTGGAAGACGGAGGCAGGAAGAACGTCGTCCTCATGCCCTCCTCCACCCCGCACCAGCGCCCAAGCGCGCAGTTCCTGGCCAACGCCGAACGGTACGTGGAGGCGGGGTTGAAGTACGGGTCGATGTGAGCTTTACGCAAACGGATCCGGCAACAACGCGCCGGCCAGCGCGGCGTAGGCCGGCTCGCGCCGCTCGTACCAGCACACGCCCCTGAACGTGGAACCGCCTCCCATCCGCGAGAGGTCCTCCAAGTCGACATCGGCCCAGACCACCGGCTTGCCGCCCGACAGGGCGAGCGTCTCGCCGCGCGGCGAGAACACGCCGGTACCGTAGCCCTGGTTCCGAGAAACCACCATGTACACGTGATTGTCCATGGCGCGGACCCGCTGGATCATCTGCCACCGGTCGATATCAAAGTTGTGCGGGTGCTTGTACCAGCAGCTCGACGCGCGATGATCGCCCATGATCGGCAGACAGATGATTTCCGCGCCCTTCCGCGCCGGCACGCGCGCGGACTCTGCAGCCGACGAATCCATGCAGATGTTCATCGCCACTCTGGCGCCGCACACCTTGAAGACAGGGAAGTCGTGCCCCGGCGTCACGCCCCGCCAGATCTCGTTGGGCTGGGCCAGGTGCACCTTGCGGTACTTCCCGGCCACTTTGCCTTTCTTGTCGATCAGGATCGCGGTGTTGTGTACGAGTTCGTTGTTTCGCTCATCGATCGAGAAACACAGCGCCATTCGGTTCCGCCGCGCGAATTCCTGGAAGGGGGCTGTCTCCTTGCCGGGCACCTGGCACGCCTGCTTGTGCAGGTTCGCGAGGTCCGACGGCCGCCCGGCCGACAACATGACCTCCGGCAGACAGAGCAGATCGATCTTGTCACGCGCCGCCTGCTCGCAGAGTCGCAGATAGAACTGCGTATTCCGTTCCAATGTCGCCTTGCCGCCGGAGGGCGTTCCACCCGCCGCGCCCAGCCGCAGCCTGCGCGGGCGCGGCGCGGCAACGCATTCAAGCTCGGGTTCGGACCACCGGATCTGGCCGTTGGCCGAGCACGCGATGAGCAGCCGTGCCGCCATCAGCGCGGCGCGTTCAGGCACGCGCGCGCGGCCTTCGTACACCACATGACCCTTCGCCACCTTGTTCGGGAACACCGGCTCCCAACCGACCATTTGCCCCTTCCTGTCCAGCCAGGTCACGGCCGCGTTCACGCAGTCGTACCCGCGCTCCAGGTCGCGCCAGCGCGCGTTGGCCGAAAACCGCACCCATTGGCCCGCCCGCGGTGCGCGGAAGAGCGCCTCCCATCCCCCGTAGCAGCCGGCGCTGCCGTTGCTGGTGACAATGAGGTCTCCGCCCTGTCGGCGTGTCTTCGGCGCGATCGCCCGGCGCGGCGCCCAGGTGCGGGTGCGGGTCAAAGGAATTGTGCGAGCCCGTTTCGCCATCGTCCCCCTCCTCTAGTCAACATACGGATGTCATACGAACATGAGGAGAAGGATAGACGGGGGTTCTGTGGGAATTCAACCCCGATGCGGAACTCCGGCGTTCGTCAGGGACGGCTTACAGACGCGTCCCCCTCGAGTCAAGTTTCAGACCAACCAGGCCGCGCCGCCCTCGGCTGCGCCGGATATATCGGGGTGGAGGCTCTGTCGTGAACGTCAGCGTGCGCGAGCCCCGCCCCGCGCGGCAGGCCACGTCCTGATTCCAGCGCCGCCGGCCCACCCGCCAAGTTTCAGGACCCGTTCAGTCCATAGATCCGCCGCGGATTCTCGTAGAACACCGCGCGCACCACATCCACGGCGGCATCGGGGGCCAGCCACCCCTTGGCCACCCGCTCGCTCAGCACATCGCCCCAGATCTGCTTCACCATCTTCAGCTTGGGGTAACACCACTCGGCGTGGTAGGCATCGGAGAAGAACGCGACGATCTTGTTCAGCGGCACCATGTCCAATCGCGTCTCGACCGCTTTGCGGATGTAGAACGGGTACAGCGTGTGCCACCAATAGCCGATCACGCTGATGTTCGGCACATGCTTGCCGAGAATGGCCAGGTCCTGGGTGTAGAGGTCCGAGGCAGACGACGCGCTGAAGTGAAACTCCGGGAAGGCGCCTGCCACGCGCCCCAACCCTTCCGCCCAATTCTGGCCCCAGTAGGTAATCGAGCGGTGCGGCAACAGACAATTGGCCCCGACAATCACCTGGATCGTCCGCAACGATGTTCGGCGCAGGGACTCCAGCGCGTTGACCATGCCGAAAAAGGCGAAGCTGCCCAGTTCGTCCGGCTGCAAGGGCGCCTGCTCCCGCACCTTTCCAATGATCGCGCTCACCTCCGCGTCGCGAATCCGGCGGTTGGTCAGATGGGAGGACAGCCAGAACCCCACAAACTTGAGGTCATCGATCGGCAGTGCGTCCACCCCGTTCGCCAGAAACTCGCGGTAGTCGTCGGCACTGTTGATCTCGCGGCCGAGCTGCTTGTCCATGCTGCGGAGCACGTCCTGCGGCGACTGCTTGCCGAAATCCAGGCGGAACGGCGCCCATTCCCGGCCGCGCAGCATCTTCTCGCTATAGGGTTCAGTCGCATTCTCCACCGAGATGCTGGCCTCGATCCCGCACCGCTCGCGCAACACCTCCTCCTGCCATGCGGGATCGGCCCCCTTCGCCGCCACCAAATCCCACGCTTTCTGCAGGTTCTGATCCGTCAACTCCGGCTCCAGCCCGTACAGGTCCTGCCAGACCCAGCGCAGATACAGGCCCAGCGTTGTGTTGCGGATGTTCTTGAGGTGCGGAAGCGCTCTTCGCACGCGCTCCAGCGGCGCAATGCCCGGATCCGCGCACTCGTGTGGCAGTCCTGCCTGGCTCACTTCGTGCTCGTCCATACCGGACGAAACGAGCTCGATCCAGATATGATGGTACAGCACGATATCCGCCAGATGGTCCGCCGCCGGCTTCGCCAGCCGCAGATGGCAATGCGGATCGATGGTTTTGACTTCGGCGAGGGCGTTGTGAATGCGTTCGTCTTTCTTGTCCATAGCGAATCACTCCTAGAGCCTATCCGGTTCTGACTCGTCGTCCGTAATCGTCGTCCGTGATCGTCGACCGATCTGGGCACTGCACGGTTTACGATTACGGACGATTAGGGTCGACGATTTCCCGCTCCACCCACGCCCCCTCCAACAACTCCCGCAACTCCCCGATCGTCATCTCCCAGACCTCTTGCCCGCGCGCCGGGTCCGCCTTTCGCGGGTCCTCTTCTTCACTCACCCTATGCGCCGGGTTGCGCCCCATGAACCCCGCGTCGTCGACCACCGCGAACCGCACATGTTCCAAGGGCGCCGGCCGCGGCGGGAGCTTGCCGAGATCCACGCTGTCCGGGTAGAACACCATCAGCGTCTCCGTCTCCTCCAGAGTCGCATGTCCGATCGCGGAATTGGGGAAATGGCTCATCGGCTGCACGAACGCGATGCGGGCCGGCGTGACGGCGTTGAACGCCTTCAACAGCCGGTGAATGACGGCCAGATGGTTCTCGCCGCCGTGCCCGTTCACGATCACGATCCTGCGGAACTGCCAGTCCTCAATCAGCATCTCGAGATAGTTCCGCAGCAACACGGCGAACACTTCCTCCTTGAAGTACAGGCTCTTCAGCGTGCATTGCGGGAAGTCCATCCCCACCACGTACTCGTCGCCCTCGAACCCGATGTTGCGCAGCATCTGCGGACTGCGCTCGCGCTCCGTCCCGGCAAAGAGCGTGGGCAGCACAATCCCGCCCAGTGCCCGCGCCAGGGCCAGCGCGCCCTGATAGGCCCGCAACGGATCTACCCCAAGCGGCAGGTGCGGGCCGTGCCATTCCAGCGGGCCGATCGGCAGGAAGACCGGTCCGCCGGCCTCGCGCACGGCAATGATTTCGTCGGGCCGCATGTACTGCGCTTCGATTCGCTTCTGCATCTCTGACACCTCCGTCACCTTCGGAACTCACGCATCCCCATTCGTTCGCGTCCAAGCCGGCGCGGGCGCAGCCGGAGGCCGTGTTGAAGACCCGGCTCGGTACAGCCTCGCCCTCCATCCGGATCCGCATGCCGCGCTCCTGGGCGAGGCTGTGCCGAGCCGGACCTACCCAGCGACCTTGTTCAGGCGCTCAGGCGACCTCGCCGCCCACTTTCCGAAACGCCGCCACGATATCCGCCACGTCATCGTCCGTCAGATTCGACGCCACGCACATCACGACCGACCGCGCCAGCCTCGAATCGAGGACCGGGCATGTTCCCTTCCCGTACGACACGTCCGAGCCCGCGTTTTCGGCCAGGTCCCAGACGCTCCTGGCCCCGATCCCCTTCTTGGCGACCAGGCTGGGGATGTTGTAGTAGATGTGCAGGCCCCAATCGTCGAAATGGATGGGATACATTCCGCCCTCGGCCGCGACGATCCCCTCGGCACGCACGCCCTCGACGAAACGCAGCGACTGCGCGCGTGTCGCGAAGGTCAGATACAGGAACGAGCCGGCGTCGCCGGCCGGATCGAGCACCTCTCGCATGCGCACGCCGGGCAGATCCGCCAGCGCCGCCTTGATCCGGTTCTTGGCCGTCCGCATGCGCCGGCAGATCCCGTCCAGTTTCGCGAGCTGCACCCGCGCGACCGCCGCGGTCAGTTCGCTCATGCGCGCCCCGATCCCCCAGAGCTGCGCGTCGGGATCGCTGAACTCGAGCCGGCCGGCGGCGTTGCGGAAATAGCCGAGATCGTGCACGGCAAACGCGCGGCGGTACAACGCCGCCTCGTTCGTGACCACCATGCCGCCCTCGCCCGCGGTCATGTGCTTGTTGAGCTGGAACGAGAAGATGGCAATGTCGCCGAATGTGCCGGCCTTGCGCCCGTTCTGCGACGCGCCCGCGGCCTGCGCGCAGTCTTCGAGCACCGGCAACCCGTGCCGGCGCGCGATCCGCACCAGTTCGGCGACACGCCCGATCACGCCGCCCATGTGCACGGTGATGATCGCCTTGGTCCGCTCCGTGATCTTCGCTTCCACCTTGTCCGGATCAATCGACCACGTCGCGTCGCTGTCGACCAGTACCGGGATCGCGCCCGACCGCACAACGGCCGCCACGGTGGACACCCAGAAGTAGCCGGGCAGAACCACTTCGTCGCCGAACCCCACGCCCAGCGCCGCCAGCGCCGCCTGCAGCGCGGCCGTGCCGCTGTTCACGCCGAGCGCGTGCTTCACGCCCAGATACGCGGCAAATTCGCGCTCGAACTGCTCGGCCTCACGCTGAAGGGCCAGCCCATAGTACCGGAACGGGCTCCGCGCGCGAACCACCCGTTCGACCGCCGCCAGCTCGGCCCCGTCCATGTGATGCGCGCCGCACCATTCCGGCGGCAGCGGCTTCGCGCGAACCGGCCGCCCGCCGTCAAGCGCCAGCCGCTCGCGTTGTAGGGTCTGTTGCATGGTCTTCCTCCCCATGTTGAATCAATCTTCGTCTTGCTCTTTGTCCCAATCTTCGTCTTCCCTTCGTCCCGCCGCCCGCGGCACCATCCGGCTCACCGCAACGGGGAGGGACGAAGAGTCGGACAACGAGTCAGACGAAGACTTATTGGCTCGACTCCCGCACAATCAACTCCGGCTCCAACAACAGGTGCTTCCTGGGCAGCCGTCGGCCGTCGAGCAGCGTGCGCACCATGTCCAACGCCGCTTCGGCCATCTGCGTGAACGGCTGCCGCACCGTGGAAAGCGGCGGCGAGGCATAGCGCGCCATGGGCGTGTCGTCGAACCCGACGATCCGCACCTGCCGCGGGCAACTCATGCCCGCCGCGTGCAGCGCGTTCAACGCACCGAACGCCATGACATCCCCCATGGCAAAGATCGCGCCCGGCAATTGCCCCCGCTCGAGCCAGGCGCGAACCGCCGCCGCACCGGCCTCGTACTGGTCCTCGTCCGCCGCTCGAAAACGCATGAGCATCCCGCCGCGCGCCTTGCCCTTCAACGCGCGCCGGCACCCCTTCAGCCGCGCCTGCGTGTACGGATACTCGCGCCGGTCCGCGATGATCCCGAGCGGCCGAACCCCCTGGCCTAGCAGATGCCCGACAGCCCGCGCGGCACCCTGCTCGTTGTCCACCTCCACCGACGGGCAATCGCGGCCCGCCATGTCACGGCCGAGCACACAAAAGGGCTTGCCCTGGAATCGGCCCCTCTCGCACAACGCAAGCAGACGGTCCGAGGGCAGATGCAGCAGAAACGCGCCCGCCATGCTCGTCTCGATCGTGCGCAAATCCTCGCCGGATACCAAAGCGTCCCCGCCCAGATCGAACAGCATCAGCCCCAGCCCGCGCGCGCGGACAATCCGGCCCAACGCCTTGATCAGTTCGCCAGTGCTCGGATCGGTCAGGTCCGGGCTCAGCAGCACCACCACGCCGCTGCGCTGCGTCTTCAGCAGCCGCCCCCAGATGTTCGGCCGGTATCCCAACTCCCGGCTCACACGCACCACGCGCTGGGCGGTCTTCTCCGAGATCCGGTGCGCCCCCGCCGTGCCGCCCAGCACATAGCTGACCACCGCCGGCGACACCCCGGCCGCCTCCGCCACCTGCCTCCTCGTGCACCTCGCCGTCATCCCGCACCTCTGCTTTATCGATATAGCTTCTAGCTTATACGATATAGCATGAAAAATCAAGAGGGAACGTGGCCCAACATAGCGGGCTCAACCATCGGCCCCTCAACCCTGCGCCACGCCTGCGCCGCGCAGAGCCCGGCGACTCACAAACCACAGCGCGAAGAACAGCCCCACCCCCGGCAGCAGGCTGACCAGCCACCGGCTCAGACGCCCGTCAGCGCACTTGAAGGTCACGGCCAGGTCGGCGCGCGGGCTGATGAGCAAGTTGCGGACGAATTCGAGCCGGCGCCCGTGCTCGGGGACGGTCACCTGAATGGCCTGCGCCACGGCGGCGGCCGCGGCCTGCTGGTTGATGATCTTGTCGGCGACCTGGCGCAGGCTGTCGTTGTCGGAGGCGGAGAGGCGCTGCTGGAGCTGTGCGGCGTATTCGGGTGTGTAGTTCCCGCCCTGGAACCCCTCGAGCTGCCGCGCGTCCTGCTCGTCCTGCACGTTCCCGAACAGGCGCACGGCGCCGCGGCGGTTGACGAGCCCGACCACGGCCTGCTCCTGGATCAGGTTGCGGTACTGCACGCGGGCGTCCTCGTTGAAGTCCGTCTGCCCTTCGGACCAGTTCACGGCGGCTTCCAGCGCCTTTCTCGCGAGCAGCTGCTTGCCTTCCCGCGCGTACTGTTCGCCCTGGGCCAGCCCGGACTTCGCCTTCTGCAGATTGCTGCGCGAGGCGAGGTTGTTCCAGGCGTTGTAGCGTGCCGCGTCGAATGCCTGCTCCACGTCGGCCGCTTTCCGGAACTTCATGGTCCCGTTGAACCCGTAGTAGCTGCGGCCGGGCGGCATATGGAAGGTCCATCGGATATTCGTGAGCGGCAGGTTGAACGTGGGCCCGCGAAACTCGAACGCAGACGCGGCGTCGGCCGCGGTGCCGGCATAGACCAGATCCACCATCGTACGCGCCTCCGCCGCCGCATCGAGCGGGATGCGATACACGCCGTCCGCGCGCGAGACGGTCGCCACCTTGCCGTTCACAAAAGCCGACCACAGCGTATCGTCGCGGCCCGGCAGGCCCACTTCCAGGAACCGGAGGTTCCCGACGTCCAATTGCAGTTCGATATGCGTGAGCATCTGCCCGCCGTCCGCCACGACGGAGGTGAGCGACACATCCTTCACGTTCGCGGGCAGCACCTCGGCGGAGGCATGGCGCAGGACCGACACCTCCAGTTCGTACTGCGGTTGGACCGCGCGATAACACAAAATCGCGCCGGAAAGATCCTCCACACCGGACAAGCCGACCAGGCTGCGCGAGTCGTAGGGCTGCAGGCCGGCCGGCGCGCCGCGCGGCTTCACCTCCATCCGCCCGCCGGACATCACCACCACATACCCCTTCTGCGCCTCCGTCCCGACGGTAAGCAGCGGCCGGATCGTCACCATCCCGGCCGCCGCGTCGAACGGGATCTGGTAGGCGACATTCAACTCGTAGGCATTCTCGGTCTTGTTGTGCAGGTCGACCTCCCACACCCCCGTTGCCGCGTCGATCTCGTACGCTTTCGCAATGTCGCGGCCGGTCACCGACAGGGAGATACCGGGCTGCGGCGCCCGGAGCACGAACCGCTTGCAGCCGGCGTTCTCGATCTTGTAGCGCACAACCACGCGCCCCTGCAGCCGGCCCTCGCTCAGGTCGACCCGCTGCAGCACTTCCGGCTTGAGCACGGGCGCCATGACCTCGGTCTTCAGCGTGATCTGCCAGTTCGGGCGCAGGAGCCGGAACGCGAGGGAGCCCGCCTGCCGCACGCCCAGTTCGCGGGGGTTCACCTCGCTGACCCCCTCCTTCCCGACCGTGGTCATGCGCACGCCGCGCTCGCCGGAAACGATGAGCGTGCCCGCATGCTTGCGCGCGCCGCCGACCGCCACACGCGGCACGGTCACGGTCTCCCCGATCCCTTTCTCCGTCCGGGTCAGCACCAGATTGATCGCCTGCGCGCCGAGCACCTGCCGGGCGAAGTGCACCAGGACACTGTGTTCGTCCTGCGTCACTTCATCCCAATGGCTGATATCCTTGCCCGTCACACTCTCGACATCGTAGCCGGCCGGCACATCGAGCCGCAGCGTGAACACGCCGGATTTCGCGATGTCGACCTCGAGCTGCGAGGAGAGGATCACCCGTTCGTCGGAAAGCGACAGGCTCGCCTTCTCGACCACCCGCAGTTCGGACAGAACCGCCTCGGCCTTGACCTGGGCGGCGACCGGGAGTTGGTGATAGCGGAACGCCCGCTTGACGGCCGCCAGCCCGCCGGGCCGGCCCGTGCCGCGCGGCGCCGGCTCGTCCGCGGGGAAATCCGCCACGTTCATCGGGCTGGCGCCCCGGCACGGCTCCACGTGGATCTGCACGGAATCGGGGCAGGCCAACGCCAGCGCGCCGCGCTGGCGGCGCGCGTCGCTCACCTGCGGCACGCCGATCTCCGCCGCGTACGGCAGCCCCTCGCGGCTGACCTGGGTGGCCACGCTCAGCACGAAATCGGTGCTGGCCGGCTTCTCGAGGATCGCCTCGAGCAGGCGCGTCTGCGGATCGAACCGCCACGTGCTCAGGCCGGGTGCGGCGACCGCGGTCACGCTCATACCTTCGGGCACCGTGAGACTCATGGCCTTCACTTCGCCCTGCGCGATCTGGTAGCGAACCTTGTTCACCACGTCCACCACGCCCGGCTCAAACCGGGCGAGAGTATTCACCTCGACGAAGAAGACGGTCTCCTCCAGGCCGGTCCGCCGCTCGCGGGGCCGCCACAGAATGTGCGGGTGCGTACCGACCCCGAACGAGGCCGTCACCACCGTGGCGCCTGAGCCTTCAGTCGACTTCAGGAAGACGGCGTCGGGCGAGTCCACCGCGAGCCCCGTCTCCGGCAGCGTGAGCGTCAACGTGTTCTGCAGGTTGCGCGGGATCTGCCAGCGCAACACGTGCTGCCCGCGCGTTTCGGTGACGGGCAGCAGGTACGTGAAGGACGCCTCGTAGCGGCCCGCGCGCGCCACATGCAGCCGATACCCGCCGGCCTCGTTCCGCAGGCTCAAATGGCGCGAGTTCAGCTCGTACTCCATGACGACCGCCGGCGCGCCTAATAGCGTGAAGGAGCCCGCCTGCTCGGCCTCGAATCCGATCTGCATCCGGACCCGGGCGCTCTTCTCCTTGTCCTTCTGCGCGGCCGGCCCCGCAATCTCCATCGTGACCCGGTCCATGACGCACGCCGCCGCCGGCTCCTCCCGCTCCGCCTGCCCGGCAGGTTCCGCCTTTGCCGGTGCCGGAACCGTCTTGCCCATGCCGCACACGACGCACAGCGAACACGCCAGAACCAGCGCGAGCAGACCCGCCGTCGTGTGCCCGGCCGTGCTGCCGGGCGGGCCGCCGTCGTCTTCGCCCGCGGGCACGAACGGGGCCAGATCGTCCGCGCCGCCGGCGCCGGGCACGTCCCGCCGTTTCAGGCCGGTGCGGTAGCTGAACACGAGCAGGCGCCGCACGACGGCCGCCGGCACGGCAATGGCCATGGCCGCCGCCAGCACGCGCTGCCCCGCCTGGACCTGGCTGACGGCGATGGCCAGAAGCGTGAATCCGAACGCCAGCGCAATCGCGCGCCGCCGCCGCGTGACCGCCGTGCCGGCCAGAAACAGCAGGGCAAGGATCCCCGCCACCAGCAGCGCGCGCGGCGAGCCGGCACGTCCGATCCAGTCCGGCACCAGCCACAGCCGCACACTCGGCGGCACACCGTCGGCCAGATCCACCGCTTTCGAAAGGGAGACCACTCTGGGCGTACGCACGCCCCACACGCCGGCCTCGGTCTTGGGCAGCCGCGCGGCCAGCGGCAGCACGCTCTCCACGCTCGCGACCACGAACAACGCCGCCAGCACGGCGACGAGCACGAGCACCACGGCCACCGGCATGCTGCGGCGCGCCCCGTGTCTGAACAGCAGCACGCAGCCGCCGGCGACGCAGACGGCGGCGAACAGGAGCCAGCCCCCGTTTGCCGCGCGCAGCACCAGCATGCACAGCCGGCCGAGCGCGTGGAAGGTCCCGGCCAGTCCCTGATAGCCGCCCAGCGCCGACGCCACGCTCATCGTGCCGCCCAACCCGGCCGCCGTGAAACCCTCCGGAATATTGAGCTGCCACTCCGCAAACGCCATGTGCGTGGCCGGCGTCACCGGCGCCTCCAGCGCCAGGCGCCGCCCGAACACGCCCGGCTCCCCATGCGCCTCGGCATAGACCAGTTCCACCTGCAGCGGCATGTTCGGGTTGCGCGGACGGCCGAGCGGGATCAGCACGTCGTCCCCGCTCCGCTTCGACGAGACGGTCGTCAGCCGCCCGCCCTCGTCGGCCACCTTCGTCGACCACAGCTTCGACCGGGCGGGCAGCCGCACGGTGAGATACTGCTTGGAGGCGTTCTTCACGAAGTAGCGCACCGCCGTGACCGCCTCGCCGTCACGCCCCATCCGCGTCGCGAGCGACGCGTGGTCGACCACCTGCAGCAGCAACTGCTCCGTCTGGAAGCGCGACACCTTCAAAGTCACCTGGTGCGGCGGGCGCACATACCGATACGAGGCCAGCACGGGGTCGTTCACCAGCAGCACGTAGGCCTCCGGCACTTCGTTGCGGTCGATCCGCATGACGGACGGATCCGCCGCCTGTTCCTCGACGACCAGCGACGCCGAGCTGGCCAGCACCACGAACCCCTCCTCGCTGTCGGTCTCGAGCGTATGCACGCCGCCAAGCGTGAGGTTCGCCGCGTCGTAGGCGAACTGCCGGTCGTAGGTCACCGTCAGCGTGTAGTCGCCCAGCACCTTCTCCTGCAAGGCGACGGTCCACACCTCGCCGTCCTTCTCCCAGTTGCGGATGTCGCGCCCGACAAACTCCACGTTCCCCAGATCCGCGGGGATGATGATCTTGAACGCGCGCACGGGCGCGCCGGCCACGTGATAGGTGACCGACGAACTGCCGTACAACACGCTCTCGCCCAGGCTGATCAGGTGGAACACCTCGCAGTGCACGCTGGCCGCGATGCGCTGCACGCTGACCGCCGCCTGCCAGCCGGGTTCCTTGAACCGGAACGCGAGCTGCGCGCCGGGCACCTTCAAGGGGGTCGCGCCGGTATTCACGTCGCGCAGGCCGGCCTCGTCGCGGCTGCGCAGCCGCACCCCCTGCTCCGCCGCCAGGACCAGATAGCCGCGTTCCGCCTTCGCGCCGCGCACGCTGAAGCCGGGCACCGTGAACGCCGTCTCGTCCGCGCCCAGCGCTTTCTCGAGCCGCACGTCGACCAGCGTGCGCCCGATCACGCCTTCCCGGAAATACACGTAGACCGCCCGTTTGCCGTTCTCGGCGCGGATGTCGTAGTCCGAGACCTGCCGCCCGCTCACGTTCGCCACCAGCCAGTCCGGGTCCGTCTCCAGCACGATCTCGCGGCACGGCGCATCGCGCACGTCGAGTTCGGCCGACGCGTGCAGGACCAGGTCGTTGTCCTTCAGCGAGAGCGTGAGATGGTCTTCCGTACTGTACTGCGGCGTGATGTCGTCCGCGTCGAGCGCCAGCGTGTAGGGCATTGCCGCATACTGATACACAAACGCGCTGCGCGTCGGACGCGCGCGCGACGCCCCCGTCTTCCCCGCCAGCCGCACGTCCGGAAACGTCGCGGCCTCCACCTGCGTCAGCCCGGCCGAGCGCGCGACGAGCAGCTTGATCGCGCTGTCCGACCCGATCATGAGGAATCCGCTCGTGCGCAGCACGCCCTGCGGCGCCGTCACGGGCAGCTCGATCTGGCACGGAAACTTCGGCAGGACCGTCTCGCTCTCCACCTGCAGCCGGTACGCGTCGTCCTTGGCCCGGCTCAGCACCACCGAGAGCACACCGTCCGCGATGCGCCAGTCCTGGATATCCGCGCCGCGCACCTGCGTGACGTTCACGTTCGGCGGCAGCGCGAGAGCCAGATCGTTCATCACGCCCTGCACGACGCGGAACGTATAGACGCTGTCCAGCCGCAGCGCGCCGACGCTCGCCGTGGCGATCATGTTCACGTCGCAGGCCACCAGCAGTTCGGCGTCCAGCTCGCGGACTTCCGGCTTCCACCGGACCGCAAACGCGTTGCCAACGCCCAGAAACGCCGTCGCTTCCGTCTGACCGCCCGGCGTCGCGGCCCGCTCCACGTTCAACGCGCCCGGGAACCGTACGTCCAGGTCCGGCCGGTCGCACAGCACCGCCACATGCCGCACGCTCGCCATCGGAATCGTGAAGACCGTCCGGCGCCAGTCCCCGTCCTTCTCCGCCCGGCTCGCAAACTTGAACTCGACCGCCTGCTTCCGCCGCGCGCCGAACCGCAGCACGTAGCGGTTGCCGTCCAGTTCCAATTTCGCTCTGTGCGGCAGATCCGCCGCCAGGCACGAGACCTCGCCGGCGACCAGGGGCAGGCTCGCCCGCCGCGCGTTCACGTCCGCGGTGAACCGAAGCGTGAACACGATGTTCTCGCCCTCGATCTCGCCGCGCAGCGACAGATCCGAGACGACCACGTCCTCACGCGGTGCCCGCGCCAATGCACTCGTCGCCAGGCAGAGGGCTAGTAGCAGGGGTATGGTTCGTTTCACATCAATTCTCCTCACTCAATCGGCGACCTAGCACACATCGGCACGAATGCTGCAACGGATGCGGCGTCCAGCGGCTCGCGAGGACGCTCGCCCTCCATCCCGGTTCACGGGCTTTCGGTCCCTCCTCTGGAGGGCGAGGCTCCTGACGAGCCGCTTACCCAGCACGTTGCAGCAGGGAGCACAGGCAACCGCCTTCGCCCTTCGGTTTTCGTCAGGCCACGGGAATGCCTGCGCCCCTACTCCACCGCCTGCGGCATGCCCGGCGCGCTCTGCACGAGCGCGACCAACTCCTGCACCGGCTTGCCGGCCAGGGCCAGGTCCATGGCGACCGGGCGCAGGACCCTGGCGACAGCCTCGAACGAACTGCCGGCCGCGAACGGGCTGCCGCGCAACAGCTCGGAGAATTCGGCCACCGCCGCCGCCAGCCGGAACCGCGGGGCGGCGTTTTCGAACCGCTGCGGCGCGCCCGCCCCGGAAATCGCCGTCTCGATCTCTTGCACCACCCCGGTCGCCGCGTCGCGATACCGCACGCGCACCGTCCCCAACGGGTCCGCCGGCCGGCCGCACAGTTCCATTTCGTACAGCGCCGTGACCGACTGACCGGACCCCACCTCGCCGGCGTCGACGGTGTCGTCCCGGAAATCCTCCGCCTTGAGCTGCCGGTTCTCGTAGCCGAGCTGGCGGTAACGCTTCACGCGGGCCGGGTTGAACTCGACCTGGACCTTCACGTCGGCGGCGATCACGTTGATCGTGGCCGACAGCTCGTCGACGAACACGCGCTTCGCCTCGTCGGCCGAGTCGATGAACGCGTAGACGCCGTCCCCCTTGTTCGCCAACGTCTCCAGCATCGCGTCGTTGTAGGTGCCGTACCCGAACCCGAACACGGAGCAGTAGATGCCCTGCCGCCGGTTCGCGGCGACCTGCTTGAGAATGTCGTCCGCGGCGGCCGTGCCGAGATTGGCGACGCCGTCGGAGAGAATGAGCACCCGGTTCTCGGCACCGGCCACGAACCCCTGCACGGCGGTGCGGTAGGCCAGCTTCATGCCCTCTTCCAGGTTCGTGGAGCCGGAACACTGGATCGCGTCGATAACCGCCAGGATCCGGTCCTTCTGCGCCAGGTCCGTGTGCTCGAGCGCGAGCCGCGCGCGGTTCGCGAACAGGACAATTGCGATCCGGTCATGCGGGGCGAGCTTGCCGGCCAGCATGCGCAGCGCCTGCCGGATCAGGCCGAGCCGGTCGGGCGTGGCCATGGAGCCGGAGCTGTCGATCAGCAGCGTCAGCACCGCCTTGCGCTGCTCTTCGCGGCCGAGCCGGCGCCCTTTCACGCCGATCTTGAGCAGGTGCAGCCCGCGCCCGAACGGGGTGGGCGCATACTCGGTATAGACCCGGAACGTCTCGCCGACCGGCGGCGTGTACGCGTAGTCGAACGCGTTCACGAACTCTTCCGTCCGCACTGCTTCCGGCGGCGGGAGCTGGCCGCGCTGCATGGTGTTGCGCGCCAGCGTGTAGGCCGCCGTGTCCACGTCGATCGCGAAGGTCGAAAGCGGCTGGTCCTTCGTGGTGTGGAACGGGTTCACACCAAACGCGCGCTTGACCACGCCGAGCGGCTGAGGTTCGGGTTCCGGCGCCGGTTCCTCCTTGGCCTTCTCCGGCTTCGCCGCCGCGGGCTGCTCTTCGGCGGGGTCCGGTTCGACGGCAGGCTGGGTGGTCTCCGGCCCGCCCGCTTGCTCGGTCTGCATGTCTTTCGACGCGACCGAGATCTGAGAAAGCACCTCTTCCAGAATCTCGGTATTCTCCGGAGTGTTCGCTACAGCCAGCTTCCCGAGTGGCTCAACGTAAGTGACAGACGTTCCTATGGGGAACGGGACGCCCATGCGTTTGAAGAAGTCCGCCACGTCAACCGTCGCGGGCACGACGTCCTGTCCGGCGGACGTCTTGCCCTTCTTCTGCACGCCCGTCTTCTTGAGCAGTTCGGCCAAGCGAGGGTCCACGGGATACATCCGGGTAACCGTCTCCCCGCTCACCACCCCAGCGGGCACGATTTGAATGACGTTCTCCTCGATTTTGTACTTGAGGCCGGTCACCTCCGTGATGTACTTCACCGCGTCCAGCAGGCTGATCCGGTTGAGAGCCAAGGTCACGTGCGGCACGTCGACCATTGGCGCCTCCCCACCCGGAAGGTTCAGGTTCAGCACGAAATTGACCCCCTTCTTCTCCGGGTCCGGTTCGGGATCGTACATCTGGCTGCTCTTCTGAAGAAACTCGATGACATCATGGACGTTCGCTTGCCGAAATTCGAAGGACGGGATGATGATGTTGTCCAGTCTCTCACGGAGCCTGCGCTTGTTGGCCAAGAGCGAGTAACTCCCCGCGGATTCATCCCCGAACGGTTCCGGCATCCCGGGCTTTCTCTCCACGATGGAGTACACGCCCGAATTCGGGGGTTTCTCAACCAAGGCCAACCCTTTCATGTCAAGTATGGCGCTCAAGGTCGGCTTCCATTCAATATCTTCCAGGTTGACAGTGACGTTCCCCTTGTCCTTCAGCACTTCCGGCGCGCTGATGATGTTCGCGCCAGAGATCCGCGTGAACATGCGCACGACGTCCTGGAGCGGGACGTCGTCCAGGGTGCAGGTGATCATGTTCTGCTCGGTTGTCGATTCGTCCGGTCGCGACGCTTCCGACCGGGTCATGACCTCGTTGGCGACAACCGGGCCGGACGCCGGCTCGGCCGCTCCGCCACCCAGCGGCTGCAAGAATCCCTCAAACGACTCGATGTTCTCGGGCGTGCTCTGCACGGTGATCGTTCCTGCTTCACGGTCATAGTCCACCGACGATCCCGGCGGAAGCGCCGCACCCATCTTCCTGAAGATCTCGGTGGTATCGCCCAGTTTGTGTTCCTCGATCTCGCGCCCCATCCGCACGACACCGAGCCCGGCGAACGGGTCGGCCGCGCCGTCGGCATCCTGGCTCTCCGCCTGCTGGCGCAGCAGGTCGCCGAAAGTCGGCTGGACAGGATAAGTCCGCGTGGTCAGCTTGCCGGGGTCGAGTGCCGGGCCCGACGCCCCGCCCGCTCGCACCGAAGTGTCCGCATCGGCGCCCCAACCCTCCGGCGGGCCGGCCGGCAACTCGATGCGCACGTCGTCGGCAGGGAACTCGAGGTCCCCAGATTTGTCCGCGGCGGCCAGGGCCCCCAACTTGACAGTCCGTTCCCCGGCCCCCGCCGCACCGTGTGTGCTGCTGAAACGATCGACCGCACCGGACGTCTCCTCAGCCCTCTTGGCCCCCGCGTATTGGTCCACTATCTTCCGCCGCGACTCCGCGCTCAGCCGGCCGCCGTAGAGGCCCTTCATGACCAGCGGGCTCTTGGAGCTCAATACGTCCAACTCCGTTGCATCGGCGATATCCTCCCGAGGGGCATCAGCAGGCCCCTCCCATTCGTCCGCAGTCCCATCCGTATTCTGCCTAAACGCGTACTTCCCGATGAGAGGAACATTGCCGAGCGGCTGTGTCGGCTTCTCCTCGCTCGTGCCGGTCGTTGGGGGAGCGGGGACGGCGGGATATCTCTCAACGGGGGTCAACCTCGCAATGTCCTTCATGACAGTCTGAAGTTCTTCCCTCTGGAATTCGAGTTGCTCCTCCAGTTGCGCAACTTGCGCGTCACGCGCTTGCAGCTGCCGTTCGAGTTGGATCTCCTTGGCGATCCGCTCCCGTCGGGTTTTCTCCCCTCGCTCGCCGGCAGCACCACCGTAGTAGAACGTGTATGCGTCGCCTTCGCCCGAGCCGGCGCGGCCCAACGCCGTGAGGCTGGGCACCCTCACGGTGTCGCCCGCGACGTTCGCTTCACCAGAAGCGAGGGCTTTCTCCGGGGCCGAAACTCCGTTCACGCAGACACCCGCACGCACCGCCTTGCCGTTCACCAACGACGCATCTCTGTTGCCGAATCCAGAGAGCCAGCTCAGATCGTTGAAAGCCTGGAAATTTTCGGAAGCCCGCCGCTCTTGCGCACCAGGCTCCCCAACGATCTGTACCTCGCCTGCCGGGAGCCTGGAGCCGAAATCCTCTGCGTGCTCCATGACCTGCGCTGCCACGTCCCCGTCCCCGCCAAAGCTACAGACTTCGTGCATCTGGAAGACCGGCATGAACATAGCGATCACGATGCCGCCGATGGCCAAACCGCCCAAGCAGATCAGGAAAGCAGCAGCCATGCCGAGCTTGTGACCGTACCATCGGAGCGCGCGCCGCTCACGCGAGGCCAGAATGCGCATCCGTTGCCTGTCCAACAACTCCTGCGGCGCATTGGACGTACCGGCCAAGGCGGCCTTGAGCAGATTCAGCGTCGACTCCGTCTCCGCGGTCGCCGCCCGGCACCGTTCGCATTCTGCCAGGTGCGCGCGCACCTGCGCCGCTTGGGCTTCGGTTAGGTCACCGAGCAGGTAGCTGGTCAGTTGTTCTTGTGTTTCATCGCAGTTCATGATTGTGCCCGTCCGCCTGACCTCTTCCCTTGTCGAGAACCTTGTCGGAAACCTTGTCGAATGCTGCCTGGTTCTCGACGTCGGTTTCGACGAAGTTCTCGACAAGGTTCTCGACAAGGTTGGTTCTGCAGGAAATCCGGAGTAGTCATGTCAGTCTCCACCCCTTCCCGCGACGCGAAAACTGGCCGTCGTCACCATTCCCGCCTGCTTCATGCTCTTCGCCAGCTTGCGCACGGCATGGTGCAGGATGCAGCCGATATTCCCTTCGCTTCGGCCGGTGACCGCGGCGATCTCCTTGTAGGACAGCCCTTCCTCCAGCCGCAACAGCACGATCTGCTGCTCGCCAAGCTCGAGCTTGCGCAGATGATCCAGGATCAGGCCGAACAGTTCATGCCGCTCGTCGGGCCCGGCCCCGCGCGGCTCGTGCTGCGCGGCATGCTCACGGTGCAGCCGGCGCAGCCGCGCTTCGCGCCGCATGTGGTCGACCGCCTCATTGTGCGTCACCCGATACAGCCAGCTGCGCAGCATCTGCGACGGCCGGGTGCCCGGCCGCCATTGCCGGAACAACTTGATGAACACGTTTTGCACTACGTCCTGCGCTGCCACCGGGCTGCTCAGAATGCGCGTGGCGTACCGCAGCAGCGGCGCCTGGTGCTGGGCTACGATCGCATCCAACATGGACACCTCGGCCAAGGGCCCGTCCTGGGGGTTGTTGCTGCCTGGATCCATCAGCCGGCCAACCACACTGAGTTCGTTTCCTGATAATACGTCTGGCGGATACCGATTTCTTCAGGGAATTGTCAAAAGCGTGCAAAAAAAAGGCCGGTTCCCGCTGTTGCCCGGTCCCCGGCTACCCGAACGCGCAGTGTAGCGGGTTCATGGGGGAGAAGCGAGGCCAAATCCGCGCGGCACGGATTTGGCATGGTTGATGGTCAATGGCGAAGCAGGAAGCGGGGAAATCGAGTCAATGGTAAACGCCATGCCGACACCGTTCGGTGCTCGCGGCTCGCGGGGAGAGGCTGTCTCAAGACCCGACTCGCACGTTGCCACACGCCTTACGGCGTTGACTACAAACCACATGTCTGGTGGTTTCTGCCGCTTGTAGTTAAGCCCGTAAGGGCTGTTCCCCGGTTTTGAGACAGCCTCGGGACGCTCGCCCTTCCACTCGACACAACCCATAGCCTCTATGGAGGGCGAGCAGCCTGCCCGCCGTAGCTATCTGAGCGAAGGCGGGTCTCGCGAGCCGTCTCTAGGCACGCGTTCAGCTTGATTTCCCGCGCCGGGTGTGCGAGGTTCGGGGAGGACGAAGAGTAAGACAAAGAGTAAGACGAAGAAGGAAGGATCCGGGGAATCGTCAATCGTCAATCGAAAATCGAAAATGGAGGACACACGATGGCTTACCAACCGGCCGACAACCGTTACCGAGAAATGACCTACCGCCGCTGCGGGCGGAGCGGGCTGCTGCTGCCCGCCATCTCGCTGGGCATGTGGCACAATTTCGGGGGCGTGGACAGCGAGGAGAACGCGCGCGCGATGGTCCGGCGCGCGTTCGATCTGGGTATCACCCACTTCGATCTCGCCAACAACTACGGGCCGCCGCCGGGCTCGGCCGAGGAGACGTTCGGCCGCGTCCTCCAAAAGGATCTCGGCGGCTATCGCGACCAACTGGTCATCTCCAGCAAGGCCGGCTGGCCCATGTGGCCGGGCCCGTACGGGAACTGGGGCTCGCGCAAGTATCTCGTCGCCAGCCTCGACCAGAGCCTCAAACGCATGGGGCTCGATTACGTCGACATCTTCTACCACCACCGGCCCGACCCCGAAACGCCGCTGGAAGAAACGATGGGTGCGCTCGATTTCATCGTGCGCAGCGGCCGGGCACTCTATGCCGGCATCTCGTCCTACGATCCGGACCGCACCCAGCAGGCGGCCAGGCTCCTGCGCGAGCTGGGCACGCCATGCCTCATCCATCAGCCGGTCTACAGCATGTTCAGCCGCACCGTCGAGCAGGGCCTGCTCGAGGTGCTCGACCACGAGGGGATCGGCTGTATCGTGTTCTCGCCGCTGGCACAGGGCCTCCTCACCAACAAGTACCTCAAAGGCATTCCCGAGGGCTCGCGCGCCAGCAAGCCGCACGGGTTCCTCAAGCCTGACGCCATCACGCCCGGCAAAGTGGCGAAGGTGAAGAAGCTGAACGAGCTGGCCCGGAAACGCGGCCAGACACTCGCCCAGATGGCGCTCGCTTGGGTCCTGCGCCACCCCGGTATGACCTCCGCGCTCGTCGGCGCCAGCCGCGTGGAACAGCTCGAAGACAACGTGGCCACGCTGAAGAACCTGGCGTTCAGCGACAAGGAGCTGAAGACCATAGAACGCATTCTGAAGTAGAGCGGCCGTCCTCGGCCGCTCAAGGCCAGGCGAGGACGCCTGGCCTACTGGGCCCCGCTCGATGCAGTCAACAGGGCAGAGTAGAGCGGCCGTCCTCGGCCGCTCAGGGCCAGGCGAGGTCGCCTGGCCTACTGGGCTGCGCTCGACGCGGTCAACTGGC
>JAFGHX010000239.1 GCA_016929905.1 Kiritimatiellia bacterium | reverse complement strand
TCGTAATCTCCAATCCCGGCGGAGCCAGACCCCCTCCGCCCCTGGATCGGCGATTACGAGTGCGATCAAGATCCGCGAATTCTCATCTGTTCTTTGCCCGCCAACGTCGCCCCTCACGGGCGCGCGGCCCCCGCGCGTCCCGTGCAGGGGCTGGTTGTGGCCCTCTTTGTCGTCCGGTTCGCCTGCGCGGCGCAAGACGGCGGTTCGCCACTCGCCGCGATACTGCTGTGCCGGCAGATTAGGGCGAAAGATTAGGGCGAAAGATTAGGGGGCCATCAGTGAGATCCTTGTCTGCCACCCTAATCTTTTGCCCTAATCTTTCGCCTTAATCTCTGCTCGTGCCGCGAATCAATCCTCCTCACCCGCGGGACGGACCTTCGGGAGCATGCCCTCTGATCTGCCAGAACAGCCTACGGCTGAACTCGAGAACCCCCGCCGCAGCGGCGGGATCGACAAAGATTACAGCCTGTCCGCCCGTGGCGGAACAAAGTTGCCACCCCCATCATATCCCACGCCGCGCCGGGGGCCGGGGGGCCCACTTCGGCCGGAATTGCCCACAAACGTAGAAGCGGCGTGCCGCCGCTTCATCCGGGCCGAAGGCCCGGGCCCGCAAACGGCACGCCGTGCCGCCGCGGATGAACAGCCGAGACGGCTCTTCTACTTGACTCGTATTTTCGGATTCAGGTTCCAAACGACACGCTTGATTCCGGGCTCCAGCTGGTCTATACTTCTACCGTCGATACAAGCCGGCCTGTACCCCGCGGTTCGCGGCCGGCCCACGAAACGAAAGGGGGCGTCACGGATTCGACGTGTAGGTTGAAGCTGCAGTTGCGCGCCGAGGACCCCGGTTGGCCTCGTTAATCAGCCGGGAACCAAACACAAACGCCAACACTGAATTGGCTCTCGCGGCTTAGGCCGCGACGTCTCCCCGCCGACACCTGCTGGGTGGGCGAGGCGAAGGCAGCAGGTTAGTCGTGCGTTCGGGTGTCCGGGGCGTACGGCGAAACGATTCCGTGGGCGCTGGTTGCGAGGGTGGCCTGTCTGCCGGCAGCTCGCGCAACGAGACTCTATAGACAGAACATGCGTGTAGACGCTGCAGTGACTCTTACGCGGACGGGGGTTCGACTCCCCCCGCCTCCACGCTTCGCCCTGCGGGCTACGCGTGGCACAGCCACGCGCAAAGCGCAGAGGGAATTCACGCACGAGAATCGTCTTCGATCCCAATCCCCATATATTCTACGTCTACATCCTACGCAGCACCCGGAACCCCCGCCAAACCTATGTCGGATTCTCCACGAATCTCCGCGCACGCCTGAGCGCGCACAACAACGGTTCCTGCCGCCACACATCGAAGTTCCGCCCATGGGACCTCGTCTTCTACTGCGCGTTCCCCGACAAGGGCAAGGCCCTCGCCTTCGAGGCCTATCTCAACTCGCATTCCGGCAAAGCCTTCACCAACAAACGTCTGATCTGATGCGCCCGCGTCCCGCGCCACGGCCCGGCCTTGAGCGGATGACAACGTGGGGACGATTCAACCTACATTCGGCAGTTCAACTGCTCCGCAGTTGACGACAACAGCCACAAAGCGCTGAACACCAGCCACTTGCAAGCATTCTCCGCCGGCATTCTGATCGCACCCATTGGGTGCAGATTAGGGCGAAAGATTAAGGCGAAAGATTAGGGCTGGGATCGCTCTTTCCCTAATCTTTTACCCTAATCTTTCGCCTTAATCTCCCCGCATAGGCAATTCGACTGCTCCTTCTAGGTTCAAGGGTGCTCCAGGCCTCACAGGGTCGTGCGAGGCCTTTCTGGTGGAGGCGGGGGGAGTAGTCATCGGTGACCAGTAATCAGTGATCCGTGTTCGGCAACTGGCTACCTGGCGATGGCGCGAGCGAGTTGGTGGTGTCTGACCACTGATTACTGATCACTCCGCTGCGGCCAGGCGGCGCAATCTGCACTTCCACACCCGTGTACTCCGGCGGGGGCCGTCTGCGCATGACGAAGAACAGGTTCAACAGGATCGCCGCCACCACGACAACGGCGATCAGCATGAAATGGCGAGGCAGCCAACGGGTCAGCGGATGCCGGCCCGCGTGCAGGATCTGTTCCACGCGCGTCCGTTCCAGATGGCTGGGGATCCCCCGGCTCGAGGCCGACGCACGCCGCAGCACCTTCAGCGTCGATTCGAGTTCCGCCACGCTGCGCCGGCATCGCGCGCACCGCTCCACATGCGCGCGGATCAGACGGGTCCGCGCGGGATCCAGCTCGCCCATCAGATAGGCCGTCAACAACTCTTCAATATCGGCGCAACGTATGATCTTCATAGCCCATGTCCGGGTCCGAGGTCAGAGGTCCAAGGTCCAAAGTCAGAGGTCCAAGGTCCAAAGTCGAAGGTCAAAGGTCCAAAGTCCAAAGTCCAAGGTTGAAAGTCTAAGGTCTCCCGAAATTGCATCGCTCCCCACCTCCCGACCTTCGCCCTCCGCTTTCCATCACCGAATCACGCCCTTCTGCTTCAGGCTCTTCGCCAGTTTCTTGAGTGCATGGTGGAGGATGAAGCCGACATTGCTTTCGCTCAGCTTGGTAATCTCGCTGATTTCCTTGTACGACTTCCCCTCGTCGATCCTGAGAATCACCACCTGTTGTTCGCGCGGTTTGAGTCTGCGCAGGTCGGCCCAGACCAGATCGGTCAATTCCCGGGTTTCCGTCTCCTGCTGCTGGGTGGCCGGGACACTGCTCTGCCGGTGTTCGGCATGCCGGCTGTGCAGCAGGCGAAGCCGCGATTCATGACGGATATGGTCGACGGCAAGGTTATGGGTCACTCTGTACAGCCAGGCCTGGGCACTGCCTTTGGGCTCCTTGCCGCCGCGCCGGTCGCGAAACAGTCGACTGAACGCCTCCTGGACGACGTCCTGCGCCGCGTTCGCGTCCCCGAGCAGGCGCGCGGCATAGCGCAGCAGCCCCTCCTCATGCTCGGCGACCACCGCCTCGAACCGGGCAACGGCCTCGCTCTCGGCAGTGTCGGGAGACTGTGGCCGCTTGCTCATCACCGCGAGTGTCCGGAGTTGCGCCTGAGGTGTCAAGCCCTGAACAGGATCTTCAGAGGATTGACTACGGGCATACCTGCGACTTCCCGCGGGCCGAAGGCCCGCACATCTTTCCGGCGCCGCGCGGGAAAGATCAGAACTTGACGGCAAACGAAGACAGGGCGTGGATTTCCTTGCCGATCCTCTGGAAGATCTGTTCGGGTACCGCCTTGTTCACCCGCATGGCGGCCAGCGACCGGTTGGTCTTGGGGTCGTGCGGCTGGCGCACATCCTCGATGTTCACGCCGGCCTTCGCGAGCGTGGCGCCGATCTGGCCGAGCACGCCCGGCCGGTCCTCATACAGGAAGAAGACGGCGTAGCCGGTAGGTTCGAAGTAGAGCTTGTCGAACTCGTTGATTCGGGAGATCATCAGGGTGCTCTCGGCCACCGTCCCGCGCACGCTCGCCCAGGACAGCTTGCCGGACTCCAGGCTGCAGGTCAGGTCCACGGTGATCGAGTTGCCGTACCCCTTGCTCGGGTCCGTGACACGGTTCACGTAGTCGACGCCCATTTCGTCCAGATACTCACGCGCCATTCGGCAGTCTATCGTGCGGTCGACATTCTCGTTCAACGCCGAGGTGATGGGCACCAGCAGCCAATCGGCGTAGGGCTGCAGATCGCCGTAGAAGCTGGTTTCGATCGTCTTGAGCTTGCTGTCCTTGCCGGTGATGCAGCGGCACAGGCGCATGAGCAGATAGGCCAGCTCGCAATAGGCCTCGTCCAGCCCCTCCGGGATATCGCGGTTCACGATGAAGCTCGTGACGCCCTTCTCCTCCAGCTCGATGATCTGCTCGGCGGCGCGCCGCGCGGCCTTCTGATTGGCTTCCGCGGTGCTGGCGCCGAGATGCGGAAGCATGACGTCGGCAATGTCGGCCACACTCTTCGGCCCGGCGCTGTCCCGGGCATAGACGTCGTTCAGGAAGCGGAGCTGCTTCCTCTTCTTGAGCGCGCGCAGCGCCCGTTCGTCGACGATTCCGGCGCGGGCACAGTTCACGATCGTGGCGCCGGGCTTCATTTTCGCGAGCAACCCGCGATCGACCATTCCGCGCGTATCGTCGGTTTCCGGCACGTGCAGCGTCACATAGTCCGCCTTCGCAAACAGCTCGTCCAGCTCGACGAGCCGGACCGCCATCTCCGCCGCCCGGTCCTGGGAGATGACGGGATCGTACCCGAGCAACTTGACGTCGAACCCCACGAGCCGCTTGGCTACCAGTTGGCCGACGTTGCCGAGCCCGACGATCCCGATCGTCTTGCCCGCAATCTCGCGCCCCATGAACTTGGCCTTCTCCCACCGGCCGCGCCGCACGGAACGGTCGCCCGCCAGAATATGGCGCGCATCGGCCAGGATCAGGGCCAGCACTTCCTCGGCGACCGCATTCGAGTTCGCGCCGGGCGTGTTCATCACGTCGATCCCCTTCGTCCGCGCGTACTTCGCGTCGATCGTGTCGTAGCCCGAGCCGGCCCGCACGATGACCTTCAGCTTGGGGAACAGGTCGATCACGGCGGCGGGCACTTTCTCGCTGCGCACAATGAGTGCGTGCGCGTCCGCATGCTTCCCGGCCAGCGCCGCGAGGCCGCTGTCCGCATCCTGAACAACGCGGTAACGTCCGTTCGCCAGCAGAATTTGTCTGGCGATCCCGTCCAATTTCGTAGCAATGAGGACTTTTTTCTTGTGCACGACACCTCTCCGTCACAACGCCTGCCCCGTCCGCGGGTTGCCGCCCCGCCGGGAAATTTTCGGAAAGCCAGCACACTAGCGCCTTTCGCACCCGGAATCAAGCCCAACGATTTCCCGCCTCAAAAAGGCGTTGTAATCGCGAGCGCCATTCACTATCGTGAGAGCGCTTTGAACGCGAACCTCGAGCCGAACCCGGTCACAAACGAGTTTCTTTCGGTCATCGTGCCGGCCTACAACGAACGGGACTGCGTCGCGTCGCTGGTGAAGGCCGCCCATGCCGCGCTCCAGACCATTGCACCCTCGTTCGAAATCGTGATTGTCGACGACGGCTCGACCGACGGCACGACGGAGATCGCCGACACGCTGGCCGCCGAACTGCCGAGCGTGCGGACGATCCACCAACCGAACCGGGGCATGGGCAACGCGATTCTGACCGGCCTGCGCGAGGTGCGCGGGGAACTGGTCACCTTCATGCCGGCCGACGGTCAGTTTGCACCCGCCGATATCGCCGTGTACCTGCGCAAGATCCAGGACGCGGACGTCGTCGTCGGGCGCCGCCAGAACCGCCGCGGCGTGAGTCTCTACCGGCGCGTGGTCTCCAGGATCTTCATGCTCGCCGTCCGGCTGATGTTCCATCTGCCGGTCCGCGACGTGAACTGGGTGCATCTCTATCGGCGCCAGGTGCTGGCCGGGCTCCAAATCCAATCGCAGGGCGTCTTCTTCCTGGGCGAGATTGTCGTCCGCACCCATCACGCCGGGTTCCGCATCGTCGACGTGCCCGTCGGCTTCCTCTCGCGCGCGGGCGGCCAGGCCAAGAACTGCCGGCCGAAAGTCATCCTGCAGACCGTCCGTGAGATGTTCCGCGTCTGGCGCGAATGCCGGAAGCAGGCCTAGACACCCGTCCTGCCATTCATTCCACTTTGTCGTAAGCGCCGCTTGCCCGCCGACCTGTCGCGCCATAGTCCCGGGGCGTCTGCGCCGCGGGACGACGGCGGAAGCCCCTGGGCGTAGGCGGGCTGCGCCCGCCGACCTGTCGCGCCATAGTCCCGGGGCGTCTGCGCCTCGGGACGACGGCGGAAGCCCCTGGGCGTAGGCGGGCTGCGCCCGCCGAAGCCCTGGGCGTAGGCGGGCTGCGCCCGCCGAAGCCCTGGGCGTAGGCGGGCT
>JAFGHX010000238.1 GCA_016929905.1 Kiritimatiellia bacterium | reverse complement strand
GTGTAGCGGCGGCTCCGGCGCGCCCGCATTCGGGGCAATCTGGCCGCACTTTTTCCTCGGCCCTTCGGCGCGGCGCCTCGGGCAACCCAAGCGGCACCACGTTGCTCAAAATTCTTGGCGCCGTGGCGGCGCCGCGAATTTTCCTGGAATCAGGAGGTGGCACGCCGCGCGGCGCGTGGCTGGCGCACGCTGGCGTTCACGACGGAGTTTCCACGTCGTTATATCCGGCGCCGCGCAACGCGCCGGGGGCCCTGCTGACCTGAAATTTCCCCGAGTTTCATCGAGAACTTGCTGGCAAACTTGCTCGGGAATTTACTCGAGAACTTTCGGCCTGAGGCCGATCAGCCTATGGCTGAACTCAAGAACCCCGCCGCAGCGGCGGGATCGACAGAACCTACGGCAAAGACGAGCGAATCGTAGGACGGGCTTTCCAGCCCGTCCCGCGCAATCGTGAACCGACAGGAGATGGGGACGGGCTGGAAAGCCCGTCCCACGTGGCCGCTGCTCGTCGGGGTTGTGCTTCCCGTTGTCGGCCGTACGTTAGGCCGCGCGATGTTCGACGCGCCGACCGGCAACCGGGCCGGTGTGCTGTTGACCCTTTTCCCGCTCTTCGGCTGCAACATCCTCATGACGCCCGACACCCTATACGCCCTGTGCTGGGCGCTGGCACTGCTGTACGCGTGGCGGGCGCTGGAATCGGCCGAGCGCGGCGTCAGCCGGTGGCTCATGGCGGGTCTCTGCGCCGGCGCCGAACTCCTGTCCAAGTACACCATGATTCTGTTCTTCCCGGGCCTCGGCATCCTCTGGCTGTTGAGGCCCGAGAAGAGGCGGAGTCTGCTCCTGGGCGGCTTGCTCGCCGGTATGGTCGGATTGGCCTGCTTCTTGCCCGTTGTCATCTGGAACGTCCGCAACGGATGGGCTTCGTTCACGTTCCAGCTTGGGCACGGCTTCTCGGCAACGAGCCGCAACATCGCGACCAGACTCGCCGAATATGTCGGCGGCCTGATCGGGCTCGCCACCCCCGCCCTGGGCGGGCTGGCCTTCTGGAGCGCGGCCCGGGCCGTTCGCGCCGGGGACCGGCAGCGCCGATTCCTCACGGCATTCTTCTGGGCGCAGGTTCTGTTCTTCCTGGTCTCGGCCATGCGAACCCGGGTCGGACCGAACTGGAGCATGCTGGCATTCTTCTCCGTGCTGCTCCTCGTGGCCGCCGATTGGCGTCTCTGCGCGCGTAAGTGGCGGGTCGCCGCGCTTGCCCTGCTGCTGGCGGCATGGATGGCGCTCTGTGCCGTCGGCACCTACCGGGTGCCGCCCGACGCGCTGCATCTGCGCATCGGCGGCAAGCCGGTGGACATGGCACGGATGGAGGAGTTCCGGGGAGGAGCCGGGGTGGCCGATGCCGTGCGCCGGCAGCTGAAAAGCCGTCTCTATTCTTCCGCGCCCCATTTGCAGATGACGCAGTGGCGGCAGTCCAGTTGGGCGGGCGGGGCATAGGCCCTGCCGCTCTTGCGCGCGCGCCGGGCCGCGACGTGGTTCATGAGGCCGAGCAGACAGCCGAGCGCAATAAACGCGCCGGGCGGCAGGATCATGAGGATCATCGGCTGGATGCCGCCGATGGGCATATCCAGGAACGTGCCGTTGCCGAGCACTTCGCGAATCGAGCCGAGCACCGCCAGCGCAAGCGTGAACCCGGCCCCCATGCCCACCCCGTCGGCAATCGAGAGCACGAACCCGTTCTTCGAGGCGAACGCTTCGGCGCGGCCCAGGATGATGCAGTTGACGACGATCAGGGGAATAAACAGCCCGAGTTCCTTGTGCAGATCGTAGACCGTCGCCTTCATGACCAGGTCCACGATCGTGACAAACGTCGCGATGACCACGATGAAGCACGGAATACGGACTTTGGCCGGAATCGCCTTGCGCATCAGCGAAATGACGGCATTTGAACACACCAGCACGAACGTAGCGGCAAGCCCCATACCCAGCCCGTTCTTCACCGAGGTGCTCACGGCGAGTGTCGGGCACATGCCCAGCACCAGCCGGAAGATGGGATTCTCGGACCAGAGGCCCTTCACCAGTTCCTTGCCGACCTTCATCGCGTTGACTCCATTAGGGCGCCGTCTCCCGAATCGCCTTCTCGTGTTCCTGGTAGGCGGCAACGCCCCGCTTCACGGCCGAGACGACCGCCCGGGAAGAGATCGTCGCTCCGGTGATGGCGTCGATGTCGCCCCCGTCCTTCTTCACGCCCCAGTTCGTCTTCGTGATGTCGAGCTTGGCGAATTGCGATCGGAAACTCTCGTCCCGGATCTTGGCGCCGAGCCCGGGCGTCTCGCCGTGCTTGAGCACTTCGACCCCGCCGATGGTGTTGTCCGGCAGCACGCCGACGAGCACCTCGATTCTGCCGCCGTATCCTTCGTCGCTCGCACAGACGAAGGCAACCCCCACGATCTGTTCCTGTTTCCGCGCGATGTAGAACAGCCACGCCGGCTTGTCCCCCGTCGCCGTGCCCGTTTCGGCCGTCTCCGGCTTCAGCGGATAGGTGTCCTTATCCGGCTCATTGGTGTACTCGGGCAGCACCTTCTTCAGGGACTTCAGCAGATCATTGCGCTCCGCCTGCGCGATCGGGCCCTTGGTCATCGCGTGCGTGGCCGCCAGCAACAGGCCGGCCGCCAGCGCAATGACCGTAAGAATCAAAACGAGTCTCATGACCTCTTTCATCTCGTCACCCCGATATCACGTCTTGTGCCCAAACGGCCGCGGGCGCGTGGCCCGGTTGATCAACGGCGTGAAGCCGTTCATGATCAGAATCGCGAAGCTCACGCCTTCGGGATAGCCGCCCCACTTGCGGATCAGCATCGTCAGCACGCCGCAGCCGGCGCCGAATACCAGCATGCCGTTCGCCGTCACCGGGCTGGTCACCATGTCGGTGGCCATGAAGAACGCGCCCAGCATGAGCCCGCCGCTCAGAACATGATGGAACGGCGAGAGATTGGAGACGGGATCCAGCAGGAACAGCACGCCGGAGAAGACAAACACCGTCGAAAGGTAGATGAAGGGGATATGCCAGCGCACGCAGCGGCGCCAGACCAGAAACAGGCCGCCGATCAGCAGGGCCAACGCCGAGACCTCCCCGATGCACCCGGGCTGATTCCCCAGCAACAGATCCAGGAGACGATACCGGCCGAAGAATCCGTCCGGCGCCGCGCCCTGTGTCCAGGCCGTCTTCCACTCGCCCAGCGGTGTCGCGGTGGTCACCGCGTCCAGCCCGCCCGCCCGCGTCACCGGTTCGTACCACGTAATCATCGGCAAGCCGAACGACACCAGCAGAAACACGCGCCCGACCAGGGCGGGATTGAACGGATTGTAGCCCAACCCACCGAACAACTGCTTGGCTATGACGATCGCCACAACGGACCCGACGGCCGCCATCCAGGTCGGCAGGCCGGGCGGCAGGTTATAGGCGAGCAAAAGGCCGGTGACCACGGCGCTCCAGTCCCCGATGCCCGAGTTGCGCTTCATGAGCCGGCGCGCGACCCATTCGGACAGCACGCAGGTCACGACACAGGTCGCCACCAGGCGCAGCGCATTCAGGCGGAAGAAGTAAACCGCCATGACCAACGCCGGCAACAGCCCGATCACGACGGCGACCATGATCTTCCGGATGGAATCGCCGGAATGGGCGTGTGGCGAGGAACTCACCATATAGATCTGTTCGCTGTTCTCCGTCATGTCGTCCCCGGTCCCGGCGCAGGTTCCTGTTTCTTCTTTTCGGCTTCCCGCCGGCGGCGCCGCGCCGTGACCTCCGCTTTGCCGCGCCGCAAATGCTGGACGAGCGGGCGGCGTGCGGGGCATTCGAACGCGCAGCAGCCGCATTCGATGCAGTCGAGCACGTTGTACGCCTCCGCCGCGTCGAAGTTCTCCGCCTCGACGAGTTCGGCCAGCGTGCAGGGCAACAGGCGGGTCGGGCACGCCTCGACGCAGCGCCCGCAGGATATGCAGGGCATCGACTCGTAGCCCTTCGCCCTGGCGCGAGAAAGCAGCAGCAACCCGGAGGTCGTCTTGTTGGTGGCGGCGTCCAGCGTGTATTGCGCGATCCCCATCATGGGCCCGCCGGAGATCACCTTGCCGACGGCCCCGACGGTTCCCCCGCAGAACGCCACCAGGTCCCGGAACGGTGTTCCGACTCGCGCGACAACATTCTTGGGCGTGGCCACCGCGTCGCCCGTTACGGTGACGGCCCGCTCGATCAGCGGGTGCCCCTCAAACACGGCTTCATAGATGGCCGAAGCCGTTCCGACATTTTCCACCAGCGCCCCGACGTCCATCGGCAGCCCGCCCGTCGGCACTTCACGGCCCGTGACGGAATAGATCAACTGCTTCTCGGCGCCCTGCGGATATTCCGTCTTCAGCACGACCAGTTCACAATCGCGGCCGGCCGCGTTGTCCACCGCTCGCGCCATGGCATTGATCGCATCCGGTTTGTTCGACTCGACGGCGATCCGGATCCGATCCACGCCCAGTATCCGGCTGATGAGTTGCGCGCCCTTCCACACCTTCTCGGCCTGCTCGACCATGAGCCTGTCATCTGCCGTCAGATAGGGTTCGCATTCCGCTCCGTTGATGATCAGCGTGTCGATCGTCTTGCCCGGCGGGGGCGACAGCTTGACGTGTGTGGGGAACCCCGCGCCGCCCATGCCGATGATGCCGGCCTGGGCGACGATTTCCACGAGCGCCTTCGCGTCCAACCGGTCGCGGTCCGGCTTGGGCTCGATCCCCTCGTGCCACCGGTCCTCGCCGTCCGGCTCGATCTCCACCGCCGTCGCGAGCCGCCCGGACGCCGTCGGCCGCTCGCCGATATTCCGGACCGTGCCCGAGGTAGGCGCGTGAACCCAGGCGGAAACGAAACCGGACGGTTCCGCAATCGGCTGGCCGCGGGCGACGGTGTCGCCCTTCTTCACGACCAGTTTGGAAGGCGCGCCGATGTGCTGGGCGATCGAGACATACAGGCATGCCGGCATTGGCATCGGTTCCAGGGCCAACGTCGCCGTTGCCTCCTTGGCGTACGCCGGATGCACGCCGCCGATCGATTTGAACGCCGCCCTTGTCGTCCTCATACCGAACCCGATTCGGGCTTCTTGCCCGATCGCTCCACGATCGTCTTCTGCGGGCACTTCTCGATCACATCCCGGTTCTCCAGGGCGACCCCGTAGTCCACGACCGCGAGCGGTCCTTCCATCTTGATGCTGCCTTCCTCTTTGACCTGCTTGAAGCAAAGCGTGCAGCCGATACAGCCCACACGGCAGTACTTCTTCACGACGGGGCCCTTGTCCCTGGAACGGCATAGGACGTGGATGAACCGGCTTTCGGGCACGAGCTTGATCAGCTTCCGGGGGCAGGCGGCCACACACTGGCCACAGCCGATGCAGAGCTCGGGATGCACGACGGCCAGATGCTCTTTGACCTCTATGGCCCCAACCGGGCAGGCGCGCGCGCAGGTGCCCAGCCCGAGGCAGCCGAACGGGCAGGCTTTGTCGCCCTCGGCGACCAGCGCCGCCGAGGTGCAGTCCGCCACGCCATTGTAAAGAAATTTGCGCCTGGCTGTGGCGTCATCGCCCTGGCACAGAACGATCGCCACCTCGCGCTGGACCGCATCGGCCGTCACGCCCATCAGATCGGCCACTTTCGCGCAGACGTCCGCCCCGCCCGGCTTGCACAGGTTCACCGCAGCCCCATCGACGACGATCGCCTTCGCGTAGTCCGCGCAGCCGCCGAAGCCGCAGGCACCGCAATTCACGCCGGGAAGCGCACCGGCAATCGCTTCGATCCGCGGATCCTCCCGCACAAAGAAGATCTTCGCCGCCACGGCCAGCAGCGCACCGCAGACAAGCCCCGTCCCCCCTATGACCAGGGCCGCCACGACGATCGGATTCATTGTCCCTTCCACGCCGCGTCACCTCACAGCTTGACCAGCCCGGCAAACCCCATGAACGCGAGGCTCAGCAAACCCGCCGTGATCAGGGCGATAGCCGTGCCCTGCAGCGCCTTGGGCGGAACCGCGCGGGCGATCTTCTCGCGCAGCCCCGTGAAGATCAGCAGCGCAACCGAGAAACCCACGGCCGCGCCGAACCCGAACGCCACCGTCTTGCCCAACGAACCGATGTACTTCTGAATGTTGAGCACCGAGACGCCGAGCACGGCGCAGTTCGTCGTAATCAGCGGCAGGTAGATGCCCAACGCCTTGTGCAACCCGGCACTCGTCTTCTTCAGGACCAATTCCACCAACTGCACGAAAGCGGCGATCACGAGAATGAAGGCGATGGTCTGCAGGTACTCCAGGTCCATCTTCAGGACCCAGCTGTTCTTGGCGAGAAACGCGCGAAACACCAGCCACGTGACGGCCGAAGCCGAGGTCATCACGAAGATAACCGCGCAGCTCATGCCGAACGCCGTGCGAATATCGCGCGAAACGCCCAGGAACGGGCAGATGCCCAGGAACCGGCTCAACACGAAGTTGTTCACCAACACCGCGCCGATGAGCAGCAGCACGTATTCTTTCATGACGTATCCGCCCGAGATTCAGGCAAAAGAAAGAGACACGATACAGGAATCCCCGGCGTCTTGGCAAGCCCAGAAACGACGCCCCCACGACCGTTCCGCGGGGCCGGACAGGCTGCCTACACGCTGCGCCGGCCGAGGTCGAGGACCTTGCGGCTCACGAATCCGATGACGGGCACGAGAATCGCGAACCAGACGAGCCCGACGAAGAAGATGGCACGCAGGCCGAGCGGCACGGTGATCGCCGCGCCGAGCAGCGGGGCGATCGTCCAGCCGAGCGATTTCGCCGTGGTCGACCACCCGAAGATCGTGGCGCGCCGGTCTTCCGGCGTCACGCGCGCCAGCCATGCCAGGAAGACAGGATCCAGTCCGCCGGCCATGAAAGCGAGCAGAAAACGAACCGGGATCAGATGCACGAACGAGACGCAGAACCCCGTGCAGGCCATGCACAGCCCCGCCCCGACGGCCGAGAGCTTGCCGACCCGGGGCGGCGAGAGCCGGTCCGCCAACATGCCAAGCAACGGGCCGGAACCGGTCGCGCCGACCGCGGCCACGGCGCAGAGCAACCCCGTCCGCCGCGCCGCCCCCTCGAGCTGGCCGTGTAACTCCTGCACGAACAGCGGCAAGTAGGCGGCGTCGAACTGCCGGGCCAGCGAACCCAGCATGACCAGAATCAGAATCGGGCCGCCCGGGCCAAGCGCCGCCACCCGCTCGCGCCATGTCACCGCACGCCCGGGCGGCGTCTCCGTCTGTTCGGGCCGCACGAAATCTTCGCGGACGAAGAACGTGACCGACAGCGCCGAGAGCAGCAGGAGCTGGCCCGCCGCCACGAACGTGAGCCGATACCCGATCGTCTCCGCCAGAAATCCGCCGAGCGCCGGGCCCGCCATCCCCCCGGAGAAGACCGCCGCGCTCAAGGTACCGAGCGCCATCCCCTGCCTGCGCGTCGGCGAGTAGGAGGCGACAAAGGCCATCGCCGCGTTCATCGTGCCCGTCAACGCGCCCTGCATGAACCGCAGCGCCACGAACACCCAGGGGTTCGGCGCGAAGGCCATGGAGGTCAACACGACTATCGCGCAGAAGTTGGCGCGCATCATCATCAGCTTGCGCCCGTGCCGGTCGGCCAGGATCCCCCAGATCGGTCCCATGATCGCCAGGCTAACCGCCGTCGCCGATTGCGACACCGCCGTCCACACCTTGACCGCGGTCGGGTCCGTCACGCCCAGCGTCTGGATGTAGTAGGGCGCAAACGGCAGCGCCAGCATGAAGCCCATGATGCTCAAGAACTGGGACAGCCAGACGAAGACCAGATTGCGCTGCCAGCTTGCCATCCGGGACACCCCCTAAAAAAAGAATTCCCGCGCCGGCCGCCGGCCCGCGCGAGCGGAATACGTCCCCCTGCTTTGCCCTGTGCCCTGCCACCTTACTCCCGAATCCGCGCCACGTGCAACCAAAATGGCCGTCAGCCCCGGTCCAGGCCCCGTGCGGCGCATGCGTCGCCGGGTTCAGCAGGATGGTCCGGGGCCCAATCATTTTCTTTCTTTGTCTTACTCTTTGGCCTACTCTTCGTCTGAACGTCCCCGGCGCACGCTCTTCGCTGAAGGCTTGCGTTGAGGGCCACACCCTGTGCCAAGAAGCCGCGAGGAGAACTCGCCCCATGACCACGGAACCGACTGGCCACGATCCGTCGCACCCGCCTCCGCAAACGCTTGGCCAGCTCGGCGAGCGGGCTGTCATCGCCCGGCTAACCCGCTTGCTCTCGAACACCCAGGATGTCCGCGTGGGGCCCGGCGACGATTGTGCCGTTGTTCGGTCGCCGACGGCCGGTGACGACCTTCTCCTTACCTCCGATCCCGTCATTGAAGGGGCACATTTCCTGCCCGGGACGGCGCCCGAGGCGATCGGACACAAGGCGATCGGGCGCGTGTTGAGCGACATAGCCGCGATGGGCGGCGAGCCGCAATGGGCACTCGTCGATGTGGTGGCCCCGCGAAAAACGGCCGTCGCCAAGCTGGAGAAGATCTACGCCGGTATGCTGGCGCTGGCCCGAACCCACGGCCTCGCACTTGTCGGCGGCGACACGTCGGAAGGCGAGTGCCTGGCGCTGCATGCGTTCGGCGTCGGCCGTGTGGCCGAAGGCCGGGCTATCCTGCGTTCGGGCGCCGAACCGGGCGACGCCGTCTACGTGACGGGCGCCCTGGGCGGCAGCGGGCGGGGCAGGCACCTGTCTTTCGAGCCGCGCGTCCGGGAAGGCGCCTGGCTTGGAAAGCGGGGCTGGGCCAAGGCCATGATCGATGTGAGCGACGGCCTGGCCACCGATCTGGCCCATCTCTGCGCCATGAGCCGGACAGGCGCCGTTATTCTCGAGGACCGCATCCCGATCGCGCCGGCCGCCCGTGACATGGAGGACGGCAGATCGGCCGTGGCCCACGCGCTCGGCGACGGCGAAGACTTCGAATTGCTCTTTGCCGTTGAACCCGACGGCCAGCCGGCCTTCGAGGCGGCCTGGCGCGCGGCCTTCGAGTTGCCCTGCACCTTCATCGGGGCCCTGACCGAGCAGCGCGGCATCCTGGAATGCGTAGACGCGGCCGGAAACAGGCGCACGGTGAGCTCAACGGGATTCGAACACTTCGCCTGACCGGGCGGTCGAGCGACGCCCTTTACGGCCCGCGAAAAGTCGCGAAAGGCACGCGAAAAGGTCGCACAGCACGGTGCGAGTCGTTCCGCAACCATGCAGCAACTTTGAACTGTCTGCGCCAACCGCGCGTTCCCGTTATCTACGTCCCCACACCGCGCAGACAACTCAAAGCTACTGCGTTCGCCGGGCTGCACGTTGAAGAAGGCTTCTCTTCCATCAAAAGGCCCGGGCTACGTTGCGGGAATCGAGACGGCCGCAGCGCTGCGTTGCGGCAGTCTTTCGATTCCCGCAACAGGACTCCAGCACGCCGTACAGCCCGCACGCAAAGCTAACGATCCTTTTCGCGCGCCTTTCGCGAGCTTTCGCGGGCAGAAATCCCAGGCGCCGGGGTAGCGGCTAGTTCGAGTGGGTGAGTTCTTTGATCTGGTCGCGGATCTTGGCGGCTTCTTCGTAGTTTTCGGCTTCGACGGCCTTTTGGAGCTGAACTTGCAGGTTTTCGAGCGGAGTCATTTGCTTCTCGGCTTCCTTCGCCGCGTGTTCCTCGGGCTTCGCGTCTTCCGGCAGCACGACCCCGGCCTCATCCATCACCTTGCCGTCCACGTAGATGGGCGCGGAATAGCGCAGCGCCAGCGCGATCGCGTCGCTCGGCCGTGAGTCCACCTCCAGGTTGCGCCCCTCGTATTCGAGAATGAGACGCCCGTAGAACGTCTTCTCACGCAGATCGCAGACTTCGACCCGCACCAGCCGGCATTCCAGCATGTCCAGCACGTTCTTGAACAAGTCGTGCGTCAACGGGCGCGGAATCTCCACTCCGTTGAGCTGGATCGCTATCGACTGCGCTTCCTGCGGACCGATGAAGATCGGCAATGTCCGGTTGTCTGCATCCCCTCGCAGAAGAACCACGAACCCCATGTTCGAAAAAGAAAGGTGAGCCACATTCACCTGGATCATTTCGCCGTTCCTCCCCCGGCAGCGGGGCCCCGTCCCCCCCGCTGTGCCATTGTCATTATACCACCTGAACCGGCGTCTGCAATCACAAAATCGGGAGGGCGTGCCGGCGGAAACACGCGGGCGGCACAGCGCGCGCAAATCGGCCCGCCATCGCGCGGAGGACCAAGCGGCGGCATGTCTCGCACGCCGCGGCGGCGTGCGAAGAGTGGGCGATACAGGACTCGAACCTGTAACATCCAGCGTGTAAAGCTGGCGGTCCGCGCGCTCTGCCCTGCCACTTACACGACAACCACTGATATCATTGACTCGGAATGCAACTCAAGAGCATTTCTTGCTCCTGTCGCAGCTCTGTTTTGCAGGTTTGAGGGGTTCTGTTTTGCAGGTTTGGAGGTGGGATCGGTTCTTGTCTGCCCCGTTGCGACCGCTCAGAAGGTTCCAGGCCACCTCCTTCTTCACCAACCTCATGCGACCGATGGCAATCACCCCCGGCTCCGTGGCAGCGCGCTTCAGCTTTGAGTTGTCAACATTCGGATTATCCTTCAGTGCCCCAAGCGGGTAGTAATCCGTCAGGAGGCCCCGGACCACGGATGCGTCGTAGTGGAGTTTCCCCTTTCTGCCTGCCCGCTTGAGCGCGTCCTGTCCGCGCAGATAATTTCTGAGCTGGCGACCGCCCGGCGCCGCCGGCCACTCATCCGCGATCATGCTCAGGGCGTCGTCCTCCGGTATCCATTCCCGGAGTTGCGCATCCCGCCCGACCTCATTGGCCTCTTCCGCCTTAGTCGAAGGACTTGCCAGCTTTCGGATCTCTGCGCGTATGGGTTCCAGCAGTCCGGCATCAACACCAAATCGATCAAGCACCTCAACACACTCCATGGCCTTTTGCGAGTCGACCTCTACGGACGCTCGTCGGCGATACTCCTGCGCCCGGAGGCCCGAGATCAGAGGATTGTTCAGGACATAATGTGCATGCATGGTCGCCACGCTGTCTCGGAGCCGCGCAGCCACCTCGTGCGCCTCGAGGCAGAGGCCCAAAGGCCGAATGTTCGCCGTCGCAAAGGTGCGCCGAAGGTCGTGCGGGGACGGTCTCTTGTGTTTGCCGTTCACCTTGTGGTAACACCACAAATCCAGTCGTTCGGCCTCCCGGGACACGGCGCGAGAAAGCGCCACGCCGCTGGCCGGCCTACCCTTTCGATCAAGGAATAGCCGCTCGGGCCCCCGCCCTTTTCTCAGCCGGGTCTTCAGATAATGCGCCAACAGTGTCTGTGTCGCCGGGTATATGATCGGGATCGTTGCGGGCGCCTTGCCACTCCCCTTTTGCTTCTCGGGCGGGAGTTGCAGGGCATATTCAGATTTCGACCCCACGACTTCATCCAGACTGAGTGCGGCCAGTTCGTTCCGCCTCACTGCCGTGTCCAGGTACAGAAGGGTCACTAATCTGTCCGTAACCTGGCATTCGTCCTCAAAGTCGACCGTGGAAAGGTCTAGGAGTTTGTCCACGCCCTCTGGCGGCACGAAATTCCGCCTTTGATGGCCCCTGAACGTGTTGTGAGCGACATGTTCCAGAGGATTGTTGTCGAGCAACCCCTCCTCCACGCACGCCCGGTACAGCCCGCGCACGCTGTTCATCATCCGCACGGTTCTGCGATACTGCGGATCGTCCGGGTCGCCGCTGGCCATCATCCCGTCCGCCATGGACACCGTGACTTGCTCGAGACCGCGCAGCTCCAGTCTGCGCAGCATGACGAACGCATCGGATATGGCGGCACAGCGGGTGGCGACGCTCATCAACCGCCTGCTCTTCGTCCCCGCACGCGCGCCGCGGAGCTCAAACCAAGCCAACGCCTTTCGCGTTGTCGCGGTCAGCGCCCCATAGTACCTGAACCGCCGCCGACACCTGCCGTCCACCAGCGGTCGAAGAAGCGCCTCGTGGGTCCCGTATGCTGCGTTGTGGAGAGCAACGATGCTGTTCAGTTGGGAAATCACCGCTCGCCGATAACGTCGACTATGCCCGTTGTTGCGAGCTCGCGTTCTCACTTGGCCACTCTCGAGGTCGCTACGCAATTGCTCGAAAAGCTCCTCGTTCACTTCGACGCCGGCATCTTGCCCATGCCTCTGCTTCATCCAGGCTTCGAAGATGCCGAGGCTTACCAACGCCTTTCTTCTGTATCGATACTGCAGGCTGGATGACGCGGAGCGCAGGATACGCACGTAGTCGGCCACCGCAGTTTTCGGGTCGACCGCCGCTCCCGACAACCGCTCCGCGTCACCGAGCGGGTGTTTGATTTCCGCCTTCACTGCAGCCTCTTTCGTTGCCGCTCGATCGCCACGAGGGCGCCCTTCATCGAATTGTCGAGCGCTATCCGGACGGCATGGACTGCGTCCACAATCCCCTGCACGGTCTCATTTAACCCGGCCAACGCATCCACCCCATTCAGCAGTCTCTCACCCAGCGTGACGACAACCCCCTTCGCCCCCGAGGTTGTCTTCTCGATGTACCCCTTCTTCGCCAGATCTGACGCCCACGCCTTTATGGTCGGATAGCTGACGCCCAGTTCCTCGCTCACATCCCCGTAGCTGATATCGCAGCTGCTCCCGCGCCCACACGTCTTTATGACCGCGCAGAGCAACGGCAGCGCCTTGCCCAACCGTACCACTTCCGCCGGATCCGACACGACCCCCACCAGTCGTGCCATCGTCGTCGCACACATTTTTGTATCATGCTTCCGCAGATTCCCCAAATTGGCTCCACCACGCTCCAAGTCCACATTCTGCTGACTCATGATTACCACTTCATCCGCTAACTGGTCTGTATACCTCCCTGTTCTGTATTCCTTCCGATTAATCCACCTGCTGCCATGCGTACTGCGCCACTTGCCCCGCCTACCCTCCTTTCCCTCGCCGCCGCGTCGGTCGAAATCCGTATTCAGGCCCGTATTCGCTCCATACGTGTTTCCGTGCCACGAACATCTTCGAAGGCGATGAGACGGCCACTGCCGTCGTAGGCGGCTTCCGCGTCTTTTCGCCAACGTCGCATCACGGCGAGTTCGACTGTTATCTTCACGTCGGGACAAACCCGTCGCATCGCACCCACCATGATCTGCTCCACGGCGGTGGCGACCGGCAAGTAGTCCAGCCCCTCCGGGATTTCAATCAGGACTTCGTCGTGAATGAAGGCGACGACCCGGTAGCCCGCGCGCACCAAGTCGTACAACGCCAACTTCGCGCCGTCCGCGGCCAACGCCTGAAACGGCAGGTTGCGCGATTGACAGAAGGTACAGTCCGCCCTCACCCGCCCGGTCGGAGTCACAACCGTCAGACCGGGGATAATCGCCCGCTGGAGTTCGAGCGATCCACGGCGGTTTCTGATATCGTCCTGAAGCCGCTTGATCTTGGCGGCCCGTGTCTGAGCGATCTGCTCCCAGGCCCAGTCCAGCTCCCCCCGACTGAACAATCGCCCGGAGGTCGTACACTTGGCGCCGCCCGCTATGCGAATCAGGACGAATGCTCCGATCTCAGTATTCACATAGGCCCGATCGTCCGGTAACTCATCGACGCGCAGAACCCGCGCAAGACGCGCGGCGTTACCTTCTTCGGTCAGATACTTGCGGGCTTCGGGGAACACGTCCAACCACATCCCCCGCCACTTCTCGGCTTCATCGACCGTAAGGTGAACGCCGAACACTGCGTCGGCATACTGCATCAGTCCGCGCGTACCGAGTCCACCAGGCAACCCGAAATTGGCAGCTTTTGCTCGCCTGCGTTCCTCGCCTGTTATTTCGTCTTCGGGTTTCCGCAGCATCTTGGATGCGACGTATCTGTGCAGGTCGACACCGGCGTTGATCAACTCACGCATCTTCGATTCGCCGTAGCGTTGGTGGGTGATCTGTGCCAAGGTGCACAGTTCGAGCGTCCCGTAGTCGGCCGCCAGGAATACGTGGCCGGGCGTCGGCACAAGACACTCCCGCACATGCCCTTTGCGCGGCAGGTTTTGGATGTTCGGCCCCCGGCAGGATGTCCGCCCGGTCTTCAGCAACGCATTGTACCGGGGGTAGATCTTGCCTCTCGACGTATGCAGGTGCGCTACGTATGTGCGTCGGATTTTCTCCGCCTTCTTGTGGGCAAGATACGCTTGCACAAACTCCTCGTCCGCCAACACCAACAGATCATCTTCGCATTGGCTCTTGTCGCCCGATTTCTGCGTGACCTTGATGGACGCGCCGCGGCGCCTCTCGAGATCCAAGATAATCTCGTTGAATCGCTTTCGATTCCCCTTGGCGCCCGGCACGTATCCGTATCGAGCCAGCGTCGCCCCTTGAACCTGAATATCCGCATCCAGCTCCTGCTCGAGATGCGTGACGGCCGCGCCGTCCACATGCAGTCCGAATCGCTCGATGTGGCGTAGGGCGATTTCCCCCTTGAGCTGAATGTCGTGACTGAGTAGGCCGTGGGGCACCGCATCAGTATGGCGCCCATGCAGACGCGCCGCCTCCGCTTCGATCCGTTGACCAAGCAGGAAGGTCGCGATGGCATCGCGCGCGGCGTATTCATACATAGGCATCGGGATCGCAGCGTAGTCGACGGCACCGTCCCGCAGGTACTCACCAAATCCGGTACGAACCGCTTCATCCTTGCTCAGCCTTGCGTCCAGGAGATCGGCCGCGAGCCTATCCAAACTCCAGCGCTCCGGGACGTTGCCCGTTATAGCAAGGCGACACAACCGCCACAGGATCGCGATATCGATGATTCCCCCTCGTTGAATCATCGGATCGAAATCGAATCCGCAGCACTTCGATGTGACCGCCAGATCGAACGCAGCCGTGTGAAGATAAACATTGCCGTTCCTATGCCCGTCCCAGAACGCGGTCAGATCCTGCTTGCATACCACATACACCGTTTGTCCGTTGCAGACAGTCCCAACCACATAATCCTCGATCCCGCCAGGTCGCCCGTGAGCCGTAGTTTCGGTATCGTACGCGATGGTTCCGCCCACGCTGCCGTACTCGGCGGTCCACACCAGTAAGCCGTAGTCACGACCGTCAAACTGAATTTTCATTCTTCACCTCCTTTCCCACTTGTATCGGCCGCGATGCCGCTCGGTGCGTGCGGGCTGTCGTCCACCTTCTGTTCTCCTTCCGAAATACCCCCCTTGTTCATCTCGGCAGGGACGGCATTCTCGGCATCTCGGCACTCCGCTTGTGCCATGTTGCCGTTTGTGCCGTTGCTGCCGTGCTGCTGGATAGTGATTTCCATACTGTAGGCTTGCGCCAACACGGCGAGTTGGTCGCGCGAAATCCGCCATCGTTTGTGTTGTGCTGTCCGCTGTGCCCGCCTGAGCCGCTGCTGTTTCATTAGAAGTCCCACCCGCCGACAGTCGGTAAACGGCTCGCCGGCGTTGGTGACTTCCTTTTCTTCGGCCACGCGGTTCATCGTCTCTGTGAGGTCCTGCGTCGCGAACTCCAACAGATCCTTGTCGGCGACGGAAAACATCTGATCCAGCGCGACTATAGCGATCCTGATGGGGCTGTTCTCCTCAAGGACCGAACGTTCGGACTGATAACGGACGGACAGGTCCTGCATCTGATCGTACAGCCCCTCGACGCCACACGCGTCATCCAGCCACAGCGCGACACCGAGCACGGCCCGCCATGGCTCAAAATCACGACCGATCAGCCGTGCGTGCTCCACGTTCATCGCGTCATACTCCTGCATAGCGCGCAAGTTCTGTAGGGCCAGCGCGTAGAGGTCGTCGATGAGTCTCCGCCGGTCGCACGGCCAGTATCGCTCATCCAGAGGATTGGCCCGGGATTTGTTCGGATCAGCGCTGCGCACGAGTGGAATCGTGATCGTGCGACTGGCCAACACGTCATCCGGCAAGCGGATCGCCGAGAACAGGCGCGGGCAATACGCGTTCACGTACCGTGTCACCCAACAGCCGCCCCGCTCCTCCTTGAACGTGACGTATACGCCTTTCCGGTTACCCGCGAGGAAAAGCGCGCGCTTGTCCGGGTCCGCGCTACGGACATTCATGATGTTTTCGCAGTCATCGAATGCCAGCGTGGCGCCGTAGTCCGCCATGTCGCGCAAGGTGGCGAAAGTCCCAGCCGACAGGATGAGTTCCCCCAGAAAGGCAAGCTGCGTCACCACCAATAGGAGTTGGGTCTTCCCACTTCCCTTGTCGCCGTTGGGCCACAGGTATCCGATTACAGGAAAAGCCTCTACGAGATAAGTCGCCATGATGTAGAGCGCGACAAGCTCGGCAATTTCCCTCTGGGACCCCACCGATTTCTGGAAATCCATGAATCGGTCGACAACTGAAAGAACGCGGTTGAATACGTCCGCGGGACTGGGCCGTTCACCATTTACATAGCGCTTCGCTCCTGCTCCGCTCCATGTCTTGCTCGCAGGCGGTACGTGGGGGAGCGAATGCGTGACGCCGAGCGCGGCGAAAGGTCGGCAACCAGGTACGGAGGCATCGATGAATTGGCTGCCGTCTGCTCGCACAATGGTCGAAGATGTCCGATTGTCATTTCCAACACGAACGTTCACCCAGGTCGTGCAATAGGCGTCGTCACCAACCAGACAGAGTGGCCGGCGAATTTCCTCCGGGAAGTCGTCCAGTATCTGTGCTACCTCGGGATCTTCCCATTCTGGCGCCGCCTCGAGCAGCGTGGTCAAGTCGCCGGCCGTGTGGCCGGCCCCAAGCCAATCGCTGACGTCTTTGCCGCCATCGGGCAAATCCGGCAGTTCCAGAAGTCGGACCTCCGATGCGACATCTCTGAGTTCAGCGCACACCGTATTCGCGTATTTCCGGCCCGCTTCGTCCGCGTCCGGGATCACGACAACCCGCGCATCTTTTAGGATCTCGCAAAACCGAGGTTCCCACTTCCCGCCCGCGCCGCCCGGCGATGTGGTCGCCTCAATCCCGATCGCAACCAGATTGTCGGCGTCCTTTTCGCCCTCAACAATACAGACTGTCTCCCCCTCTGCGACCGCATCGCTAATCTCCGGCTCGCGGTAAAGGATCCGCTCAACCCCGGGAAACCAGTGTGCGTCCCCATCCGGCTGCACGTCCGGAGTCTTGGCCTTCTTGAGCAGCCGATACCCGTCACCGTTGTTCCGATACCAGCCGGCATTTAACCCCCAGATCCAGCCCCCGTCGCCGTCCGGACGACGTTGCACGAACTTCTTGTTGGGATACCGCAGCTTCTCGAAACGCAGATTGCCGTCACGGTCATAGTATTGATAGACCGCCTCCGGCTCGCCGCGCTCTTGTGGAGGAAACAGATCCGCCATCGTCAGACCGAGCTTACTCACTATGTCGGTCGTGGCGCATCCGGCGTGGCAGTTGACCAACACCTTCCCGTCTTCAGCAATTCTAACAGACAGGCTGGCCTTGTCATCGTCGTGCACGGGACACCTGGTCTGCCAGGCGTCCTGAGTCATATCAAACGTCTCGCCCGTCTGTTCGCCGAGCGCTTTGAGAAAAGTACCGATAGGTTTGTCATTCACCTCATCACCTCCCCGTCGAATCGAATATCTCGTATGCGGCCACGGCCAAGATCTCGGACAGAGCCTGCCGTAACGCCCCCGAGGGCACAAAGCGCCCTGTCTCGATGCGCGTCACGGTTGCTTCACTCACCCCAACCCGCCGTGCCAATTCACGTTGTGTGAGCCCGCGTCTTAGGCGGGCGATTTTGAATCGCAGATTGCTCATCTCGGACCTCAAGTGCGAAAGTTTCTTTACTGTCACGCCGCAAAAAAGCCGGATCGGATCCGGCCGCAAGAAGGCGACGCAACGCGTGATCGGAATCACTGTGGTGTTGCACTGTACGCGAGATATGGGCGATGCTCGTGGAGCGTGAGGGCTGTGGAAGGATCAATGCTGAAAAGGGTGCGTCACTGAAACAGGTGGTCGCCGGGGACCACGAAGGAAGGTGCACTGTTAACTGTTAGATGGTCAAATGTGGGAGTTATTTGCCCATTAAAGACTCCATGCTAGCAGGTCGCGCGGTGCTAGTCAAGAGCGTTTTTTTCCCCGCTGTTTTCGAAATATGGCGTATTTACGCTGATTTGAGGAGCCAGCGGACCCGTCCGGGCGACGGACGGGTCCGCATTGCCTACCAACTTTATTCAAAAGTCGGCATTATTCGCCGAAATGTCCGATGACGAACTGCTGGGCTATGGTGTCCCGGCGGAGTGGCTGGATGACGTCCGTCAGGTGAACGAGGACGGCCTCCTGGACCTAGCCGATCATCTGCCGCAGGAGGCCGCCGAAGCCCTTCTGGAACTCGCGACCGGGGGCACGCCTGTGCCGGCGCCCGCCGTGCCCGCCGACACGCCCCCGTTCGAACACCCTGACGCTCAGCGTCGGTTCAGGCTGATGCTGAACAAGGACGAGTTTGAACGCGCGCTCGAATATCCGTGGGAAAAATGGCTCGTCTTCTTGCATCCGGCTCAACGCGCACTGATCGAACGCGATTTCAACGGCCCCGCCAGGGCGGCCGGCTCGGCCGGCACGGGAAAGACGATCTGCGCGCTGCATCGTGCCGTACACCTCGCGCGCCGGCATCCGGACGCGCGCGTTTTGCTGACGACCTTTTCCGAGACTCTGGCGGCTGCGTTGCAGCTACGTTTGCGTCGGCTGATAAGCAATGAACCCCGTATCGCGGAACGTCTGGAAGTCCACGCCATATCCAACATCGGCCGGCGCATCGGCGAGGCCCAGCTGGGCGCAATCAAGATCGCGGGTAAAGGGGATATCAAGCCCCTGTTGGCCGACGCGGCCCAGGGCGTCACGGAATCTAGGTTCACGCCCGGCTTTTTGTGGGAGGAGTGGGATAATGTGGTGGACGCCTGGCAACTCAAAACCTGGGAGGATTACCGCGATGTCAGGCGGCTCGGTCGGAAGACGCGGCTGGCCGAGACGCAACGACAGATATTGTGGGGCATGTTCGAAAAAGTGCGCGCTGGCCTCAACCAGAGTGGGTTGCTCACCGAAGCGGGCGTCTTCACGCGCACGGCCGAACAGTTATCGACTCAACGGCGCGCGCCATTCGACTTCGTTGTCGTGGATGAGGCCCAGGACCTGGCCGTGCCGGAACTCCGTTTGTTGGCGGCCCTCGGCGGCGCGCGGGCCAACGGCCTCTTCTTTGCCGGCGACCTCGGTCAGCGCATATTTCGGCAGCCCTTTTCTTGGAAGGCGCTCGGCGTGGACGTGCGCGGCCGGTCGCACACGCTCCGTATCAACTATCGCACGTCGCACCAGATCCGACGGCAGGCTGATCGGCTTCTCCCCCCAGAGTTGTCGGACGTAGACGGCAATAAGGAATCCCGACGAGGAACCGTGTCCGTATTCAACGGCGCCGAGCCGGTCATCAAGATCTTCAAAATGAAGGCCGAAGAAAGCGCGGCCGTGGCGAACTGGCTCAAGGAATTGCTGGTGGCCGGTTTCGAGCCCCGGGAGATTGGCATCTTTGTGCGATCGGCCGAGCAAGTAGCGCGCGCCCGGCGCGCTGTGGGACAGGCAAATATGCCGTACATCGAGCTGGATGACAACGTTCAGACCCGCCCCGACCACGCGGCCGTCTGCACCATGCATCTGGCAAAGGGGCTTGAATTCCGCGCCGTGGCCGTGATGGCCTGCGACGATGAGGTTATCCCGCTACAGGCGCGCATCGAGAACATCGCGGACGACGCCGACCTGGAGGATGCCTACAACACCGAGCGGCATTTACTCTATGTTGCGTGCACCCGAGCCCGCGACCGGTTGATGGTGACCGGCGTCGAGCCCCCGTCCGAGTTCTTGGATGATTTGCGGCTTTGAAGGAGAGCTTCTGCCGGACCCAGCTGCAGGTGGCATCGCGGGATTGCGCAGGGCCATGCCGCTGATGCGGTACTTCTGGCTCATCTCCTGCAGGAAGCCGACGTGGCCGAGTTTCTCGGAGAAGAGGATGATGTTGGCGTTTGCGCCGAGGCGGCGGTTGGAG
>JAFGHX010000237.1 GCA_016929905.1 Kiritimatiellia bacterium | reverse complement strand
GGGCGGCACGCCGTGCCGCCCGGGGCAACCCCAGACGCTCTCGGCCGGGTGAAGCGGCGAGACGCCGCTTCTACCTTCCCCCCGCCCGTGCAACCGCTCCAGCACCGCGCTGCAAAGTAGAAGCGGCGTCTCGCCGCTTCCACCGGGCGGCACGCCGTGCCGCCCGGCGCAACCCCAAACGCTCTCGGCCGGGTGAAGCGGCGGGACGCCGCTTCTACCTTTCCCCGGCCCGCTCAACCGCTCCACCTGCCCGCGCTACAGTAGAAGCGGCGTCTCGCCGCTTCCACCGGGCGGCACCCCGTGCCGCCCGGCGCAACCCCAAACGCTCTCGGCCGGGTGAAGCGGCGAGACGCCGCTTCTACCTTTCCCCGGCCCGCTCAACCGCTCCAGCACCGCGCCGCTTCTACCGCGAGCTCGGCCCATTCAACCGCTCCACCAGCGCGCGATAGACGGGCAGGCAGATGTACGACACGCTCGCTGTGCGCCCGTCGGCCTCCCACGCAATCTCGATCTTCAACTGCCCGTCGAACAGCCCGTCCCAATCCGCCGCCTCCAGCGTGGCGGCGTCGTCACCCATGCCGGTTGCAGGCTCGCCGAAACGTTGGGCCAATCCCCGCTTCAGGGCGTTGAACCGATCATAACCGTCTGGATCGCCTTGCGAATAGACCAACGTCAGTTTGTACAGCTTCTTGTCGTGAAAGTGCAGCCGGGTCGTCTGCACGCCCAGCCCGGCGTTGGTGAACCCGGCGTACTCCACGCTGCTGGCCGAGCCCGGCCCCGGCTTGCGCTTGAGCGCGGCAAACACCGCCTTGGCCGCCTGTTCCGCGCCGCCCAGCCAGAGGCCGCCCACGCTGATCCGCGCGGCCACGCCCGCGCCGTGCGCGACCGGAAACACGGCGCGGGGCCCGCCCTGCGCCGCCACCGGCCCCGCAGTTGCCATGCCCACGCCGAGCACCAGAACCCAAAGCACACCTCTTCCCGTCATGTCACGTCACTCCTCATTTCTCTGAATCCCAAAAGGCGATCGTTGCGGGAATCGAGGACTGCCGCGAGGCCGAACACCGCGTATGGCTGCGCCACAGCGTCGGCTCGCGGCCATCCTTTCGATTCCCGCAACAACTCCGCGCGAGCCGGCCTCGCGCGTCTTTCGCGTCCTTTCGCGGGCAACTCCGCCTCCGCGCGCGGCCGGGTCCCGATCACCGCACCGTCACCGCCACGATGATCGGAATCGCCTTCTCCGTTGACTCGAACTCGATACTCTCGATCATCTCCGGCTCGTCGCCCAGCACAAGCTCCGTCACGTACAGGTTCTTGTTCCCAACCGTGAACGCCACCTTGGCGCCGGGCAGATCCGAAGCCTTCCACCAGTCGCCGATCTCCTTCTTGTTGCGGATCGGAATGTGGCGCCGCGTGCCGTCGCCCAGTGTCAGGTACACGCCGTACAGGGTCTCGCCTTCCGGATAGGCCGCGTACATGGCCGTGTGCAGAATGTACAGAACCGACGCCTTCTTCCCGACCGGAATGGGGCCGGCCCGTTCGGGGAAGTCCGGTTTCTTCTCGCCGGCCAGAACCAGGCAGGCCCGTCCGTCGTTCTTGCGGGGATCGATCACCCTGAACGGAACCCGGCCCGAAAGCCGGGTGACGCCGAGCGGGATCTCCGCGAACCCGCCGCCGAAGAACCCGGCCCAGGAGTCGGGCCCGCCCTCGAGCCCGCGGTTCACGGCGCGGCTCAAGTCGACAAAGAAGACCTCTTCTTCGCCGATGTAGGCCGTGTCCTTCTCCGTGACGGTGCTCGCGAACGGGAGCGAGTACGGGCTGCGCGGCTGAGTGAGCAGGTAGGCGAGCAGATTCTGCGCGAATTTCGTCGCCACGCTGTCGTGGCCGTAGCGTTGGGTCAACTCGTACTGAGACAGGACCACCTCGCCCTCGCCGACCCCGTAGGCCGCGGCGATCATCATGAAGCTGTCGTCCTTCGCCCCAATCGTCGGGCCCACCGCAAGCAGGCCCTCGTTCAGGGGCGAGAGCGCGTTTCGGAACAGGCAGCCCAGCTCGCCGTCCCAGACGTCGAAGTGCCGCTGCGCCAGGCCCGCAAAGACCGGATGCTCCCAGGCGAGCACGTCGGTGAACGTCGCGTTCTTGCCCGGGCTGACCGAGACTTCAGGCAGGAATGGCAGCGCGATCGCCTTCTCCTGCTCGAAGCAGAGCAATCGGCCGCCCTTGTGCACCCAGCGGCTGATCTGGGCGCCGCCTTCGATCAGGGTCTTGTCGAACGAGTTGCGCCCAATCACCAGAAACGGATACTCGTCCAGGCCGGAGAAGTCCTTCACGCGCGCGTGAGGAACCTGCAGCGCGCCGAGAACGGCCGCGGTATTCGCGGCGCTCGCCCCTTCGCCGGCCTGTTCCGGCTGCACCTCGTAGAGCGCCACCTTGCCCGCCGGCTCGATCTTCGACGACAGGTCCGCCGCGGCCGTCAACTCGAGCGGGTAGGCGTTGTCGCAGAGTTGACGGCCCCCCGAATCGAGCAGGAACAGTTCCACGGTGTACGGCGTGCTGCCGCCGGCAGCGGGCAATTGAAGCTGCACCGGCACCCGCTCATGGGTGCCGGGCGCGAGGGGGCCGGCCCATATCTCGCGCTGCTCGATCAGCGTGCCGTCCGGCCCCCGCAGCTGCAGGATGGCCCTGCCGTCCACGCTTGCCGAGAGCGAGTCGTTCATCACGTGTGCCGTCGCCCGCCACGCGCCGCCCGCGAACACGTGCCGGGGATGCTCGTCCAGACAGATGAACAAATCGCTGTACGCACGCCGAAACGCATAGAAGCACGGGCTCTTCAGAAACCCCTTGACGCCCGCGGTCGGGTTCGGCGTGCCCAGATACCGGGCCGCGGCGCCGAGCCCCGAAGCCTTGAGCAGGTCGTACCATTGGCAGTTCATATGGCCGCCGTCGATCAGCGCGCCGCTGCGTCGGAACACCTCGAGGAATCGCTTCATGAACACCGCCGCCTGCTCGTACACCCCCGCCGGATCGGTGACATAGGTCTTCGCACTGACCCAGTTGCCCTTGCCCCTCAGATACCCGCCGATTTCCGGTGTGTCCGAGCGGATGAATTCGATATACCGGCGCTTCTCGTCCTTGTCCCAGGGAACCCCGTTGTACAGATCCTGGATCTTCTTGGTGACGGCCCGGTACCGCACCACGTCGCCGGGATAGCCCCACTCGCAGTTGATCTTGGGAATGGCGCCGTACCGCGTCCGGGCCGCGCGGTCGAAGCGCTCGAACAAGTCGATGAATTCCTGGTAGGAACCGAAGGAGTAGCCGGGATAACAGTGCGAGTCGGCAAAATCCGCCTTTTCCAGCACGGGCCACTTCTCCAGGCGCATGGTGGTCAGCCGCCCGGAGGACGATGTCCGCGGCCGCCGCTGCAGGTCGATCTCGCCGAGCAAATCGTGCAGCTTGTTGAACAGCGGGATAATCTCCAAGTCGGCCGTGTAGATCTCGTTCCCGCCGTAGTCCCACATGATCAGCGACGGGTGGTTGTGGACGTAGCGCACCCACTCGGTGTATTCCGTTTCCCGGCTCCGGAACGCGTCGTCCGCATAGTGGCGCGAACCGAGATAGTCATATTCGTCGTAGAGCAGCATGCCTTCTTCGTCGCAGACGTTCAACAGCGTCTTCAGTGGGCGGCCGAACGCGCCGCCGTGCGGGCGGACGAAATCGATGTTCGCCTGCCGCAGCGCGTGAATCAGTTTGCGGGCTTCGTTGTAGTGGTTGCAGCCCCACTTGTCCCGCGCGCGGATGATCCCGTCGCCGGACAGGGCGGACCCCATCAGCTTGGCCCGTTTGCCGTTCAGCAGGAAACGGCCGTCCGTGGCCTCGAATGTACGGAACCCGAACCGGACACGGCCCAGTTCCGTCTCGCCGCTTCGGACGGAAAGCAGGTACAGATGGGGGGTGTCGGGCCACCAGACTCGCACGTCGGGCGTGGCCAGTTCGAACCGTTCCGTACTCATGCCCCGCTTGATCGGCCGCGCGCCCAAAGCGTACGCCCGGGGTTTGGCGGCCGCGTTGCCGTACGGAGCCAGCACCGCTTCCAGTTCCATGCTGAGCGCCTGGCCGTGATTGACGAGGCGCAGTTCGAGAGTCACACCCGGCGGTTCGATGCGCGGCGCGACCAGCATGGCCGCGGCATAGGTCGGCGGCACGCAGAACAGCCGAACCGGCTGCCACAACCCGTCTCGGTTGCGCTGCCGGTAGTGGCTTGCGCCCCCGGCCACACGCACGGTCAGCACGTTGGGCGCCGACCGTTCCACGCTGTGCGTCAGATCGTGCTCGAAGGCGTGATAGCCGCTCATCCGCAGCCCGGTCATCCTGCCGTTCAGCCACGCATTGGCCGTGCTGCGCACCCCTTCGAACCGGAGCAGAACCCGCCACCCCCCGTCCAACGCCGGCAGCCAGTCCTCCGGCAGCGTGAACGCGGTTCTGTACCAGGCCACGCCCCGGAAGAAGCCGTCTGCGCCCTGCTTCCGCCAGCCGGACTGCAGGCTGTGCGGCACGTCGATCTCGTCCCAGCCGTCCGGCTTCGAGGCCGGGTTCTGGAAGCCGGCCTTCAAGCCGGGATCCTCGAAATCCGTCGGCTCGCCCTTCCCGGCGGGGAATCGCTTGATCTTCCAGACTCCGCTCAGGTCGAGCGCCTTCCACGAATCGGGGCGGAAATCCAGAATGAATCCTGCCCGCCGTTGAAGCACGTCATCGGGATACTCGACCGGCACGTAACGGGGCTCATCCGGCATCCGATACTCCCGCGCGCCGACACGTACGACGGGCGTCAGGAGTACGGCCGCGATCACGAACCCGAGGCATGAATGTAGCGATCGATTGCATGTGCGCATGGTTGCGCCTCCTTTTCGTATCCGAGATCTTGGTCTCGCTCTGTCTCAGGCGTTGTCCTCGGCTCCGCACGGCCTCGTGTTCCATCTGGCGAGGCGTGCGTCGTTGCACGAACCCGGCTCGCGAGGACGCTCGCCCTCCAACTTGGAGCGCCGAACGCCGTCGCCCCAATCCGACATGCGTACGGCCTAGCGCCACTGGAGGGCGAGCGTCCCGCGAGCCGCACCTCCTCACACCCACCCTCGCCACTCACGCCCAATTGGAGGGCGAACGCCGTGCCCGCCGAAGCCACGAGCCTGGCGAGGCGACGGCGGGTCTCGCGAGCCGGGAGCTCGAGAGTCCGCTCGGCCCGTCCCATCCGCTGGGCCAAGTCCGGACAGTCTACCGCGTTCGCGCGCCGGCCGCCACCCTCAGATTCCGACGGTTCCACCCCGCGGCCGTTGCGGATGCCGCTGCGTGGCCCACGCGCACGTCGACCAGCAGGGGCCGCCGGCCGGTCACAGAGCGGCCTCGCACCCGCGGTTCCAGGTCACCCGTTCGATTCGACACCTGTATCCCCATGATATATGTGAGCTGAAGGCCCGAATGCAGAACAAAAAGCTGCGCGCGGCCGGCGTCTCGGACAACGCGATCGGCCGCCATTCTGCTTGCGTGTCCTGCCGGACAGTCCATAATGGCGCGACGGGGAGCCGGCCATGGCCTTCTACGCGGATCTGCACATCCACTCCAAATACTCGCGCGCGACCAGTCGGGACTGCGATCTGGAGCATCTCGCATTCTGGGCGGCACGGAAGGGCATCTCGGTGATCGGGACCGGCGACTTCACGCACCCCGCCTGGTTCGGCGAGATCCAGGAGAAACTCGTCCCGGCCGAACCCGGCCTGTTCTGCCTGCGCGCGGATCTGCAGCGCGCGGTCGAACGCGAGCTTGGCGTGCTGCTGCAGGATCCGACACGCTTTGCGCTGCAGGTCGAGATTTCGACGATCTACAAGAAGCACGACAAGACGCGCAAGGTGCACCATGTCGTCTTCGTCCCGGACCTGGAGCAGGCCGACCGTTTCCGCCAAAGCCTTGGCCGCATCGGCAATATCACGTCGGACGGACGGCCCATCCTGGGGCTCGATTCACGAGACCTGCTCGAGATCACGCTGGAGTGCGGGGACGGCGCATTCCTGATCCCGGCCCATATCTGGACGCCCTGGTTCTCGCCGCTCGGCTCGAAGTCCGGGTTCGACGACATCGCGCACTGCTACGCGGACCTGACCGAACACATCTTCGCCGTGGAGACCGGCTTGTCTTCGGACCCGCCCATGAACTGGCGACTCTCCCGGCTCGACGCCTACCGGCTCGTCTCCAATTCCGACGCGCATTCGCCCGGCAAGCTGGGCCGCGAAGCGTGTGTGTTCGAGTCGGCTATGGATTATTTCGCGATGCGCGACGCGCTGCGAACCGGCGAGGGCTACGGCGGGACGGTAGAGTTCTTCCCGGAGGAAGGCAAGTACCATATGGACGGCCACCGCAAGTGCGGCGTGTGCCTGGATCCGGCGGAGACCCGGAAACACAACGGGCTGTGCCCCGTCTGCGGCAAGGCGCTTACCGTTGGGGTCATGTCCCGCGTCGACGCGTTGGCCGATCGGCCGGAAGGCAGGCCGCCCCCCGGCGCCGCACGCTTTCGCAGCCTCATCCCCCTGTGCGAGATCCTGGCCGAAATCCGGCAGGTCGGCGCCGGCAGCAAGGGGGTGAGACAGGCGTACGACGACCTGCTGAGCCGGCTGGGCACGGAACTGTTCATCCTGGAGCATGCCCCGGCCGACGAGCTTGAGCGCGCCGGCGGCGCGATGCTGGCCGAAGCCGTCCTGCGCATGCGCGAGGGGCGCGTGATCCGGCAGCCGGGCTTCGACGGTGAATACGGGGTCATCCGCCTGTTCACGCCCGACGAAATCGCGCAAGGCGCCGCCGTCGGGCTGCTCTTCGACATGCCCCAGCCCGCCTACCCCGAAAACGTCCGCTCGAAAGCCATGAAGGCGGCCGATTCGCCCGCGGCGGGCCCGGGATGGCCGGGCGAGGACGCCCGGCCTACCGGTGCGGAGCGCGATCCCCACGCAGAATCGCGAGTCATCCGCGACGCATCCGCGCCGGCACCCGCACCCGGCTCCGCGAAGCCCCAATCGCCAATCGTCAACCGGTCCCTCGAAGCCCGCGGGGCGAAGTGGGATCGTCAATCGTCAAGCCCCCACACAACCCCGCTCCTCGCCGGCCTGGATTCCGATCAGGCGGCGGCCGCCCGGATCATTCGCGGGCCGCTGCTCATCGTTGCCGGGCCGGGCACGGGCAAGACCCGCACGCTCACCCATCGCATCGCGCACCTGGTGGCCGACCACCACGTCGCGCCGGACCAGTGCCTGGCGATCACGTTCACCCGCCGCGCGGCCGGCGAGATGCAGGAACGGCTGCATGATCTGCTGCCCGAAACCGCCGATCGCATTCCCGTGACGACCTTCCACGCACTCGGCCTTGGCATTCTGCGGGAACAGGAACCGCGCCTGAGCCTGCCGAGGCCGTTCCAGGTCGCCGACCCCCGCCGGCAACTCGAGCTGCTGGCCACCGCGCTCGCCCTGTCCGAGCCCAAGGCCAGACGCGCGCTTTCCGCTATCTCACGGCTCAAACGCGCGGGAAACACCGCTGAGCCCGGCAGCGAGACGGCCGGGATCCTGGACCGCTATCAGGCGGAACTGAGAGCGGCGTGTCTTCTCGATTTCGACGACCTCATCGGATTGAGTGTCCACCTGCTGGAAGCGGATCCCGCGCTGGCGGACCGCTACCGCGCCGCGTTCCCATGGGTCTCCGTGGATGAATACCAGGATGTCGACGAACGGCAGTACCGCCTCGTCCGGCTGCTCGTTCCGCCCGACGGGAACCTGTGCGCGATCGGCGATCCCGACCAGGCGATCTACGGCTTCCGGGGCACGGACGTTCGGTTCTTTCAGCGGTTCGAAACGGATTTTCCGGGCGCACGGGTCGTCCAGCTCACCCGCAATTACCGCTCCGGCCGCGGCATTGTGGACGGCGCGCTGCAGGCGGTCGCCCCCTCCAGCCTGGTGGCCGGCCGTACGTTGGAGGCGCGGCTGGCCGACACCGGCAAGATCGTCATCCGCCACGCGCCCACCGACCGGGCGGAGGCGGAATTCGTGGTGCACACCGTGGAACGAATGATCGGCGGCTCCACCTTCTTCTCCCTGGACAGTGGGCGCGTGGAAGCCTGCGAAGGCGACGAACTGTCCTTCGCGGATTTCGCCGTGCTCTACCGTACGGACGCGCAGGCCGGCCTGCTCGTGGAGGCCTTCGCCCGCTCCGGCATCCCGTTCCAGAAACGCTCACACAACCGGCTCGGCGATACGCCCGTCGTCCAGGCCATTCTCACCGCGCTGCGCGACGCGCCGCCGGCCGGCCCGCTCGAGAAACGGATCCGACGCCTGTCGGAGACGCTCGAGGGGGACGCCGCGCCGGGCGACATCGTGCGCGCTGCCGACGCGTTGACCGGCCTGGCGGCCCGCTGCGACGGCGACCTGAACCGGTTCCTCGCCGAACTCGCGCTCGGAACCGACGTCGACCTGTGGGACCCGCGCGCCGACGCCGTCTCCCTGCTCACCCTGCACGCGGCCAAGGGCCTGGAGTTCCGCGTGGTCTTCGTCGTCGGCTGTGAGGACGGCATCCTGCCCCTGCACTGGGGCCCCGCAGATGAGGCGGACGCGACGGATATCGCGGAAGAAAGACGGCTGTTCTTCGTCGGCATGACCCGCGCGCGCGACCGGTTGTTCCTGTCACATGCCAACAGGCGCGCCTGGCGGGGGCCGCCGCGCGAGATGACGCCGTCGCCGTTCCTGCTCGATATCGAGGAACGACTGCTCGACCGTCAGAGAGCCGAGTACCGAAAGAAGACCGAACAGCCCCCCGCCGCCCGGCAGCTCGACCTGTTCGCGACGGATTGAGGACCGCTCCGTCCGTGGCGGAACCCTTAGATTGACCGATTGTCAAGCTGCTTCTTGCGCCGCGGGGTCGCAGGCGGCGTACGGCGGCGGAAGGTATTCGCGCTTGACTCTCTGCCTCCGTCTGGTATGGACTCTCATTGCCGCGGCCAAGGAACAAGGAACGAATCGTCGCCCGTTGGGGAATTCCGAACATGAGCATCTTCGAAATCATCATGCTGGTCTGTTTCGGGGCCGCCTGGCCGTTCTCCATCTACCGCTCCTATACGTCACGGACCAACAAGGGAAAGAGCGTGCTGTTTCTCGCCGTCGTTCTTGCCGGTTACGTCGCGGGCGTCCTGCACAAGCTGTTCTACCTCTGCGATCCGGTCATCTACCTGTACCTGCTCAACGGCCTGATGGTTGCCCTGGATATCCTTCTCTACACGCGAAACCAGCGGTTGGGCCGCCTGCCGCACGAGTTGGCGCGCTGAGGGCCGCTTTCGCCAACACGCAACGGCCGGCTCAATCCCGCCTTGAGTTCGGCGCCGAATCGCGCTATGCTTCCAAGCCACGGTTTCCTGCGAAAGGACTGGCCGCATGAGCATTCGAAGCATGACCGGATACGGGCGGGGCGAGGCGCGTTCGGAGGGGATTCTGGTCGCCGCCGACCTCAGTTCGGTGAACCGCAGGCAGTTCGATGTCCAGATCAGCCTCCCGAAATCGCTTACCGCTCTGGAAGCGCGCGTCATGGCGCAGATTCACAAGACCGTTCACCGCGGCCGGGTGAGTTGCACCCTCACGGTGCGTTCGGTCGACGGAGGCCGGGGGCGCGCCTTGCGGCTCGACTCGGAACGGGCGGCCGCCTACATCCGGAAGATCCGCGGGGCGGCGAAAGCGTTGGGGCTGCGCGACGACCTCGCGGCCAGCCTCCTGCTGCAGTTGCCGCACGTGGTGGAATACGAGGATGCGCACGAGGACACCGAGCGCATATGGCGCCTGTGCAGCCGCGCGCTGGCGGCCGCGCTGCGCGCGCTCGGCGCCACGCGAAAGAAGGAGGGGCAGGCGCTGCAGACGGACATCGCGCAGCGCATGGCGCTGCTCGGCCGAATCCTCGGGACGATCCGGCGGCGCGCGCCGAGAGTCGTCCAGAACCATCGCCAGGCTCTGCGCGCGCGGTTGAAGGAGATGCGGGTGGCGGTCGACATCAACGACGAACGGCTCGTGCGCGAGCTGGCGTTCTTCGCGGAGCGCTCCGACATCACCGAGGAAATCACGCGGCTGGGCAGCCACCTGGCGCAGGCGGCCAAACTGCTCGACGCGCGCAAGAGCATCGGGCGCGAACTCGAATTTCTGGGCCAGGAGATGCTCCGGGAAATCAACACGATCGGAGCCAAGTCCAACGACGTGCTCCTCCAGAAGGACGTGATCCAGTTCAAGAGCGAACTGGAACGGATCCGGGAGCAGGCGCAGAATGTCGAGTAGCCCGCACAACGCGCGTGAACCGCAACGGCAGCCGCCTGGACGGGCGTTGTTGATCGTGATCTCCGCACCGTCGGGCGCCGGCAAGACAACCCTCTGCGACCGGCTCCTGGCCGAGTTCGAGGCGATGGACTACTCCGTCTCCTGTACAACCCGCCCGCCACGGCCCGGCGAGAAGGACGGCGAAGACTATCACTTTCTCACGGAAGCCGAGTTCAAGGCTCGGATCGCGCGCGGCGCGTTCCTGGAGCACGCCGTGGTCCACGGCCACCGCTACGGGACACTCGCCGAGACGGTGGCCGCCGCGCTGAACGCCGGCCGCGACGTGCTCATGGACATCGACGTGCAGGGCGCGCGCCAGATCAGAGAGCGGGCGCGCGCGGCGGACGCGGCGGATCCGATACGGCTCGGCTTCGTCGACGTCTTCGTCGCGCCCCCTTCCCTGCAGGCGCTGGAGGCGCGCCTCGTCAAGCGCGCCCAGGATTCCGACGCGGTCATACGGGGCCGCCTCCGAAATGCCGAGCAGGAACTCCGCGGCCGCCCCGAGTATCAATACGGCATCGTGAACGACGATCTCGAAACCGCCTACGCCCAGCTGCGCGCGATCGTGATCGCGGAGCATTGCCGGATCGCCTGAGGCGGGCGGTCGACCGACGAAAGTCGAAGGGAGGAGCAGGCCATGGGGAACGACAAGCACGTGCTTCTGGGCGTGACAGGCTCCATCGCCGCCTACAAGGCGGCCGAGCTGGTGCGCATGCTGAAAACGCGTGGGCTGGACGTCCGCGTCGTCATGACCCGGGCGGCCACGCGGTTCGTTGGGGCACTCACGTTCCAGACGCTCTCTCAAAATCCGGTCGCCGTCGATATGTTCGAAAGACCGGCGTCCTGGTCGCCCGCCCACATCGCCCTTGCCGACGAGGCGGACGTATTCCTGATCGCGCCCTGCACGGCCAACGTGCTGGCCAAGCTCGCGCTGGGCCTGGCGGACGACCTGCTGACGGCCACCGCGCTGGCCACGACGGCCCCGCTGGTGATCGCGCCGGCCATGAACGAGAAGATGTGGGACCATCCCGCTACGCGGGAACATGTGGCAAAACTGAAGGCGTGGAAAGCCAACGTACTCGACGTGGCGGAGGGCGAACTGGCGTGCGGCTATGCCGGCCGCGGCCGGCTCGCGCCGCTGGAAACCATCGTGAAGGCCGTCTGCGAAGCGGCCGACATCGGGAATCCGTGATTCGTCTTGGGTTTCAGTTGTCAGGTGTCAGGTGTCAGGCTTCGGACGCCAGAAGAACACTGACACCTGAACGCTGAAACCTGACACCTGAAACCTGAAAACCCTCCGTCTCATGAACATCCTCATCACAGCCGGGCCGACGCGGGAGCCGATCGATCCGGTCCGCTTCATCAGCAACCGCTCCTCGGGCCGGATGGGCGTGGCACTGGCCGAGGCGGCATTGGCGCGTGGTCACGCGGTCCGGCTCGTCACGGGTCCCATCGCGGTCCCCGCCCCGCCGGCGGCGGAGCGCGTCGCAGTCGTGACCGCACAGGACATGCTCGCGGCCGTTCAAGCGAACCTGGACTGGTCGGATGCCCTCATCATGAGCGCCGCGGTCGCGGATTGGCGGCCCAGAACCCCGAGCCCGCTCAAGCTGAAGAAAAACCGCATGCCGGCGCAATTGGAGATGGAGCGCACGCCCGACATTCTGCAGGCTGTCGCCGCGCGGAAGGGCGGCCGCGTTTTCGTCGGGTTCGCGGCCGAGACCGGAGAGCCGGAGGAGGAGGCGCGCCGCAAACTGCAGGCAAAACGGCTGGATCTGATCGTGGCCAACGACGTGAGCCGGGCGGACGCGGGCTTCGAAGTGGACACCAACAGAGTCACGCTGCTGGCCGCCGACGGAACGGTCGAAGCGCTGCCCCTCATGCTCAAGACAGAGGTCGCCTCCCGCATTCTGGACTGGGTCGAAGCGCACGCCGGATTTCGTGCTTGATTCGGCTTGCGAATTCGGGCATTACTCAGTTATCCGGCCGTGCGGCGCTGCGCCGGGGCGGCCGGCGTCCGGGAATGGAGCCACTGGATGTTGGATCAATGGAACCTGTACCTCGAATGCTTCCGCACCGGCCGGTCGCGCGCCCGGCCGATCGCGGCCGCTGCGGCGGCGCTGCTCCTGCTCATGTTCACGTGTGACGCCGCCGGCGGCAGCCGGCGGGACCGGCAGCTCGACGAGCTGCTGACCAACGGCAAGGCCGCTCTGGAAGACGAGCTTTACGAACTGGCCCAGCAGCAATTCGAGGCGCTTCTCAAGAAGGCGACCCGCTCGCCCGAGCGGCTTGGCGAAGGAACCGTCCTGCTGGCGCGCGCCCTCTACGGCCAGAAGAAGTATCGGGAACAGATCGAACGGCTGAAGGCTGTCGATCCCGCCGCCCGCCAAACCGAGTGGGTCAGCGCCATGGACTTCTGGCGCGCAACCGCCGAGTACGAAGCCGGGCTCCTGACGGATGCGCTGAGCACGCTGCAAGGGTTCGAGGACACGTACCCCGCCAGCCTGTACCTCGTGCAGGCCAAACGGCTCCGAATCCGCTGTTGCCTGCAGGCCGGGCAGAAGGAGAAGGCGTTCGAGCAGTTCGCGGCGTTCGACGCGGAGCACGGAAATACGCCGGAGGGGCCGCCCAATCTGCTGGACTGGGCGCAGGCGCTGGTGACGGCCGGCAAGGTGGCGGAGGCGCGCGACGTGCTGCGCAAGCTGGTGACGGCGGCGCCGGAAACCCAGGCGGCGCGCCAGGGCTACTATTGGCTCGGGCAGATCCTGATCACCCAGCGCGATTTCCCCGAGGCCCGCTCCGTCTTCACGGCGCTGTTGGCCTTGCCCAATCTGCATGAAGATCACCGCGCGCGGGCCTACTACGCCCTGGGCCGGATTGAAGAAGCGGAAGGCAAGCTCGAACCGGCGGTGGACTCGCTGCAGAAGGGCCTTGAGCTCTCCCGCAGTCCCGAGCTGAAGAACGAAGGCCTTGTCGTGCTGGGTCGCTTGCTGATCAAGCTCGGCAAACTGGAAGAAGGCACCGCACGACTCAAGGCCTTCATCGCGAGCGTCCCGAACGACCCGCTGGCCGAGCGGATCCAACTCGAGCTGGCCGAGTACCTGCTGGACCACAAAGACAACGCAAGGGCCGTGGAGGAATTCCAGTTGTACCTGGAAACGTACACCCGGCCGGAGGGCCAGGCCAGGGCACTCTTCGGAAAGGGCTGGGCGCTGCTGAACCTCGGTCGAAACGCGGAGAGTGCCGCGGCCTTCGAGAAGGCATACAACCTGTTCCCCGACGGGGCGGACGACAAGCAGAAGGCGTTGCTGAAGACGGCCGACGCCCAGTTTGCCCATGCGCAATTCAAGACGGCTTCCGCCACCTATGCCCGGTTCCTGGCCGAGTTTGCCGATTCGCCGCTGGCGCCGCAGTCCGAATTTCAGGCCGCCGAATGCGCCGCGCGGCTGGGTGAAATCGACAAGGCCCGCAAAGGTTTTGCCGGCCTTGCGGAACGCTGGGCCGAGAACCCGCTCGCCGAGCGCGCACTCCTGCGCATGGGCGAGACGGCCGAGCAGCAGAACAACCTGGAGCAAGCGGTTGCCGACTACCACCGGGTGATGAGCACGTATCCGGACGGCCCGCTCTTCGCCCAAAGCCTCTGCAGCCGCGGGCGTGTCCACTACAAGCTCGGGCATTTCGAGAAAGCACTCGCCGATTTCGGGGACGTCGTGACGAAATTCCCGCAAAGCGAATGGGCCGAGGAGGCCGAGTTCCGCCGCGGAAATTGTCAGCTCATGCTCGGCGACACCGCCGCCGCGGCTCAGGTCTGGGACCAGTTCGTGCAGAAGCATCCGGCTTCGGGCTGGACCCCCCATGTCCTGTTTTCGATGGGCAACCTCGCCTACAATCGCCAGGATTACGAAAACGCAGAGAAGCACTTCGTCGCGCTTTTTGAGAAGCACCCCGGGAACGCGCTGGCCGATAAGGCCCTGTTTTGGGCCGGCCGCGTCGCATCCGAACAGAAGGCGTACCGCCGCGCGGTGGAGCGCTTCAACACCCTGAAGAAACACTTCCCCGCGAGCCCCCTGATCCCCGAGGCCCGGTACCGGCAGGGCGTCGCCCTCATGTGGCTGCTGGAATACTCGGGGGCCATCGTGCTGTTCGACGAGGTCATCAAGCAGTTCCCGGACAGCTACCTCGCGGACCACGCCTGGCTGCGCAAGGGCGATTGCCAGTTCACGCTCGGCACGCACGCCCCGGAGCGTTACGAGGAGGCGATCACGTCGTTCCGCGTCATCGTCGACAGTACGAAAGCCCCCCTCGATCTCAAGCTCCAGGCGCATCTGTGGATCGGACGGTGCCTGGAGAAGACGAACCGAAAAGACGAAGCGCTCCATCAGTACCTCACCGAAGTGGTGTACAAGTACCTCACGTTCCGCGAAGAGGGCAGACGGGTCGACGGCGCTTACTGGTTCACCCGGGCGGCCATCTCGGCGGCCGGCATCTGCGAAGCGCAGAAGAAATGGCGGGAGGCCGTCAATATCTACCGGCACATCGTCGACGCCGATGTCCCGGCCAGCAAGGACGCCCAGGAACGGATCAACAAGATCCGGCTGGAAAACTGGCTGCTGTTCTACTAATCTGGCTTGAAAGGACGCAACCGTGTTTGGAATCATGCAGCAGGGCGGGCCGCTGATGTGGCCCATTCTCGTGGCCAGCCTGGTGGCTTTCGCCATCTTCGTCGAGCGCGCTTTTCATCTGCACCGCGCACAGATCAAGACCGACGATTTTCTCAAGGGCATCACCACCATCCTCAAGACGAAACGGATCGCCGAAGCCGTGAGCATCTGCGACGAGACGCCCGGCCCCGTCTCGCATGTCGTGCGCGCCGCCGTCCTGCACCATGACAGGGACCGCGCGACGATCCGCCAGGCCATTGGCGACGCCGGGCTGGCCGAAATACCGCGGCTGGAGAAGAACATGAACATCCTGGCGACCGTCGCCCACATCGCGCCGCTGCTCGGCCTGCTCGGTACCGTCTGGGGGATGATGCGCACCCTGCTCGTCATCAAGCAGAACGCGCTGCCCGTGCACGCCGAGGATCTCACCGGCGGCATGTGGCAAGCACTCGTGACGACCGCCGCGGGCCTCATCGTCGCCATCCTGAGCTACACGGCCTACAACTTTCTCGTCGGCCGCGTCCAGTCGATCCTGATCGAACTCGAGCGGGCTGCAAACGAGATCCTGGCGTTTCTTGCCGGCTCACGCGCCGAGGAATCCACGCCTGCGGCGGATCGAACGGAGTCCTGAGTGCACCTCGTCGCAAACAGTGTGGCGCCGGCGGAAACAAGACCGCTGGGCATCCTTGACAGACGCTTTCGCCCCACGCGAAAGCCGTTCGCCGGCACGTGGAACATCGTGCCCCTGGCGGACGTGGTGCTGCTGATCGTGCTCTTCCTGCTCGTCAACTTCAAGTTCGTGCTCCAGCCCGGCGTCACCGTCCAACTCCCGCGCGCACCGCTGGCCAGCGCCGGGTCGACCTACGGCCCGATGGTCGTCATCCTGACGCAGGAGGGGATCGTTTTCTTCAACGACGAACGCACGACCATGGACGGGCTGGCGTCCCTTTTCAGCCAGGCGGCGCACCAACACCCGGACACAACGGTTGTCGTCGAGGCCGACCATCGCGTGCCGCACGGCGCCATCATCGCGGTTATCAACATGGCGTCGACCGCCGGCATCAAACAGGTGAACCTGGCCACGCAGACTGCCGCCGAACAGCCGCACCAGCCGCGGAAGGAGCCGGCGCAATGAGGGAAGGCCGGAAGCACCGCCAGACGTCGCGGCTGAGCTGGGTTTTCGCCCTCCTTCTCGCGCTCGGCTGGCACGCCGTCTGGTTCGTCTGCCTCTCGCCCGGCGCGCCGCACGTGCTGCCCACGCCCAGGCGGTTCGCCGCCGAGGTGTACTTCACGCCCTGGGCCGGGGCGGCCGACCGCGCCCCGCTCGACAGGACCCTCGACCCCCTCTCGCCCCAGGAGGGGCCCGGCACCCCCTCGCCCGAGGCCAGAGCGCAACCGCAGGCCAGAACGGGGCTGCCGCCGGCCGCGGCAGCCGTCTATCTCCAGCGCCGCTCGCCGGGCTCGCGGGAACTGCTGCTCATCACCGACAAGGACCTGGCCGAACGCGTGGCCGATACCCGTGCCCCGTTCGTCCCGACTCCGTGCGAATCGTCCGCGTTCAAGGACGTCGGCAGCAAGCTGAAGGGGGCGCTGCTCGTCGAGATCTCCGACGGCCTGGACCCGGCCATGTTTCAAGTCGCGACCGTGCCCGAGCACAACTGGAGCCAGTTCGGCCGGTCGTGGTCGGTGACCGCGTTTCTTCAGATCGGCGACAGCGGGCGGGTCACGCATGTCTTTCTGGAGACGCCCGCCCCGATCCAGAAGGTGAACGCCGTGCTCGTCCTCGCGCTGCGCGCCTGGCGTCTGAACCCGGGCCTGGGGCCGCGGGCCGGCCGCGTGGTCTTCCGCTACGAGATGTGATCCGCGCGCTCGCCGGTGCGCCAGCGGCGGTGCGCCCACAGGTATTGGCCCGGCTCGGCCTGAATCGCCTTCTCCAGCTCCGCCGTCAGCCGCTCGAGAATCGCCCGCACGTCGCGTTGTTTGTCGCCCGTGCGCGCCTGCCGGATCGGACCGACCGCATGGAAAGCGAACCGCATGGGGCCGGTGCGCAGGCAATAGCCGAAACATAACGGCGCGCCGGTCACCAGATGCAGCAGCGCAATGGCCGTGTGCGTGGAGGCCGGCCGGCCGAGAAAATCGATCAGCATGCCCCGGTCCTGCGCGTGCTGGTCGATCATCAGAGCGAGAATTTCGCCCCGCTTCAGAGCGCCGACGAAGCGGCCGACATCCCCGTCGTGTTTCGGCGTGAGATGGAAGCGGCCGGCCGGCTTCCGCCGCTGAACCAGCCGTTCCACGTAGGGATTGTTCATCCTGCGCGTTACGCCCAGCACAGGCTTCCGCCCAGAAAGCACCCGGGCGGCCAGTTCCCAGTTGCCGATATGACCCGAGGCCAGAATGATGCCCGCCGTCGGATCGTCCAGCAACGCCGCCACCTCCGGCGGAATCCGCCACTCGATCGGGATCTCGCCTCCGGTCCGCCCCGCGCCCTGCGCCGATTTCAGCGTCTCCACCATCAGCATGCCGAAATGCCGGAAGGACGCGCGCGCAACCGCGCGCGCGTCATGAGCGCCCGCCGCCATACCGGCCGCGCGAATGTTGCTCAGCGCGATGCGACGACGGCGTACGTCGCACACATACCACACGTCTGCCGCCCCGCGGGCCAGGCCGGCCGCAACGCCGAAGGGCAGCGTGTCGATGAGGCCGAGGAGGGCCCTGGCAAACACGTATTCCGTCAAGTGTCTGGCGCGAGAGGGCACGGGACAGGATCTCCACGTCTTGGCGGTGAGCTCACGACAACGCTTGCGACAAAGGTTCGGAGCATGCCGGCACGGCGTATCCCACGCTCAGCCTACCCGATCCGCTGCGCCAGGAATGTGGTCAGGTCCCCGACCGTCTTGACCTGGATGAGCGCCTCGGGCTCGAACTCGATACCGAACGCCTGCTGCAGATCATAGACCAGGTCCAGCATGGCCAGGGAATCGATCCCAAGCGATTCGACAGCCGTTTCCTCCGTCACGGCATTCCAGTCCACGAGTTCCTGGGATGTCCGTTTCATGAGTTCGCGGAGCTTCTCGTTTATCTCGTCTCGTGTCATGTGTCTTCCTCAAAGCGGCGCACAATCAACACGCCGTTGTTTCCCCCGAATCCGAAACTGGTCTTCATCGCGACCGGTTTCGCCAAATCGACCGGGGCGTCGCCGACAAAATGGAGATCGCACAGCGGGTCGCGACGGTCGAGATTGAGGTTCGAATGAGCGCGACCGGCCTCCAGGCACAAAACCGTCACAGCCGTTTCGACGGCGCCGGCCGCCCCGATGAGATGCCCGAAGAACGGTTTGCTCGAAACGACCGGTATGCGGTCGGCTTCGCCGCCGAGCGCTTCGCGGATGGACCGGCTTTCGCACGCGTCGTTAGCCTGGGTTGCCGTCCCGTGCGCATTGACCAGCCCGATGTCGGCCGGTCCGAGGCCGGCGCATGCGAAGGCGGCATGGATGGCCTCGAGCTGGCCTTCCACGCTGGGGCGCGTGATGTGCGCGGCATCCGACGCCTCACCGTACCCGCAGATCTCGGCTCGAATCGGAGCCCCCCGCCGCTTGGCCCCACCCAACGATTCCAGCACGAGTGCGCCCGCCCCTTCCCCCAACACGAACCCGTCGCGGTCCGCGTCGAACGGGCGGAAGGCGGCGCCAGGGTCGGGATTGCGGCTCATCACGCCGAGCGCATCCCACGTGCCGTAGACGGCCGGGTCGAACATGGATTCCGAGCCGCCGCACAGCACACGCGGTACGTACCCGTCCCGCACCATGCGGAACCCCAGCCCGAGCGCGACCGTCGAGGAGGCGCACGAGGAGACGACCGCGTAGTTCGCGCCGGCCAGACCGAACTTCATGGAGATCTGCGACGAAATGGCGTTCAGCATGCAGCGCGGCACCGTTGTCGGCCGAATGCCCGGCAGCCCCTTGGCATGATAGTCCGCCCAGGCCCGGCAGGTGCTGCGCGTAGGGCCGGACCCCGTTCCGAACAGCGTGGCGGTGTTCTGCCGCTCGTAAGGGCCGTCACCCGAAATGAGGCCGGCCTGTTCCAACGCCTGCGCCGCGGCCAGCATCGCCATGTCGATCGCCGTGTCCTGCGCGCGCCACTTGCGCCGGCGCAGTTCCGCCGCGAGCGCATCCGGATCAATCTCGGCGGCGTTCCGCGACTTGAAAGGGGCGGCCTCGAAACCCCGGATCCGGCGTACGGCGGCGCGGGAGGAGAAGAGCCCCTCGCGCAGGCTTGATTCGTCCAAGCCGAGCGCCGTGACCGCGCCCATGCCGGTGATGACCACACGCTCACTCATGTAGCCGCCCCCATCCACAACCCGCCGTCCACATGCAGCACCTCGCCCGTCACATAGCCGGCGGCGTCCGATAACAGGAACAAGACGGGAGCGGCGATCTCCTCGGGCCGCGCGAACCGGCCCAGCGGTATGTTGAGCGCGCGGCGCCGGTCCGGCGGCAGGACGGCGGTCATCTCGGTATCCACCATTCCCGGCGAGACGGCGTTGACGCGAACGCCGAACCGCGCGCCCTCCAACGCGAGGCTGCGCGTCAGGCTCACGAGCCCGGCCTTGCTGGCGGCGTAGTCGGCTCCCATCCACTTGCCCGGCCCGTGCGCGGCCAGCGAGCCGATGTTCACAATCGCACCCGCCCGGCACTCGCGCATCCGCACGTAGGCCTCCCGGCAGGCCAGCATGGCCGCCTCCAGATTCACCGCGAACGTCGCGCGCCAGCCCGCCAGCGTCAGCCCCCGGAACGCGACAGCCCTGCCGCCGCCCGCATTGTTCACCAGCCCGTCCAGGCGGCCGGCGGCATCCGCGAAACGGCGCACCAGCTCCGCCGCCGCTTCGGGTTCGGAAAAGTCCGCGCTCAGCGGCACCGTTCGCGCGGGGTCGGGAGACAAGGCCCGGCAGAGGCGCTGCACGCGCTCGGCCTGCCGCCCATGTATCCCCACCGTCGCCCCTTCGGCCAGCAGGCGCTCGGCCACCGCGCGGCCGATGCCGCGCGTCGAACCGGTGACGATGACCGCTCGATTCTCAAACCCAGCCATACGCTGTTCCGACGGGCGGGCGCGGGGATTACGCGCCGAGAATGCGGCGCGATTCGTCCAGGAAGATGCCCTTCAGGTTCATCTTCAGCGTCTCCGGGTTCGACGCATACCGCAAGCCCTCTTCCTCGGTTATCTTCCCGCTCTTGATCCACTTGTAGATGGACTGGTTGAACGTCTGCATGCCGTCTTCGGTCCCCGTTTCGATCGCGGCGGCCAGCACGTCCAACTGGTTCTTTTCCATCAGCTTCCGGACCGTCGGCGTGTTGAGCATGATCTCTACCGCCGGTACCACCCCGCCCTCGATCGACGGCACCAGCCGCTGGCAGACGACGGCGCGCAGGTTGCCGGCCAGCGCCATCCGGATCTGGTTCTGCTCGTCCACCGGGTAGAAATCCAGAATGCGGTTGATCGACTGGTTCGCCGTGCCCGAATGCAGCGTCGTGAGCACCAGGTGCCCCGTCTCGGCGGCGGCCAGCGCGGCCATAAAGCTCTCCATGTCGCGCATTTCACCGATCATGATCACATCGGGGTCCTGCCGCATCACGTGTTTGAGCGCCGAGCGAAAGGCGCCCGTGTCCAAGCCCACTTCCCGCTGGCTGATGATCGACAGATCGTCATGGAAGTAGTACTCGATCGGGTCCTCAATCGTGATCACGCGCCGGCGCTCCGTAATGTTGATCTGGTTGATGAGCGCCGCCAGCGTGGTCGACTTGCCCGAACCCGTCGTGCCGCTGGCAATGATGATCCCGCGCGGACTCAGGGCCAGATTCTCCATGATGTCCGGCAGGTTCAGGTCCGACAGCGACGGAATCTTGGTCTTCACGTGGCGCATCGCCAGCGCGGGGTCGCCATGCGAAAGAAACACGTTCACGCGGAACCGCATGGTGTCGCCTTCCTCGTGCGAGAAGTCCGCTTCGTGGTCCCGCGTGTACGGCTCCCTCATGTGATCCGGCAGGATGTCCTCCACCAACTCCCGGACGTAGTCGGCGCTGAACTCCGAGAACTCGGTCTCCGTCAACTTCCCATGAATCCGGAAGAACGGACGCTGCCCCGACTTGATGTGGATATCGGACGCCTCGCTCTCCGCCGCCTTCTCCAGCAGCTCCCTCAGCATCGACATGGCTTCGCCTCCTTCGCCGCTCTTCTTCCGCCGCCGCAGAAGACTAGCGCATTCTACAAACCATCGTCACGCCCACAAAGAAAAAAACAATGTTCGGGCACCAGGCGCTGAACCAGGGCGGGATATATTGCCCCTTGCCAAGCCCGACGCCCACATATACCAGAACATAGTAGGCGAAGAAAAGCGCCAAGGCGCTCAGGATGCCCGCGAATGCGCCCTGCCGGCCCGTCCGGCTTCCCGTGGGAAAACCCAGCAGCGTGACGAGCAGGCAGGTCCAGGGCATGGCCAGGCGCAGATGAACGTCGACCATGAGCGAGGCGACGTCCTGGGCATCCAGCCGCGCGTGCCGCCGGACGTACCGGCGCAATTCCAGCGCCGAGAGATACTCGGGTTCCTTCACCTCACTCATGAAATCGCGGGGCGTCTCCGTAAAACGCCCCATCTCACGGCGCTCCTGCCTCGGCGTCTGCACGGGCAACGGCTTGCCCTCCGCGTCCCAACGGGGGATGGGGACCCCTTGCCCGCTTTCCCGCCGGCTGGTCACCCCGAAGAACCACCACCGCCCGTCAAGCCACTCCGCCTCCTCGCCGTGAATCTCTTCAACGCTGCCGTCTGCGTATGTCTGCCGCACCTTGACGCCCCGCAGCCGGCGCGGCGCCTGCGTGTCGAACTCCTCAACGAACCACACGCGATCGGCCTTCACGTTGACGTACATCAGCGGGCGAACGGTCGGCCGGCGGGACGTACCGCCCGTCTTCGTCGTGCGCAGAAACTCCGTGGTCCAGTAGCTGGCCCACGGCGTCACGAACTCCTGGATGAGCCCCGTGCTCACCGCGCAGACGAACCCGACGGCCAGGTACGGCCACATGATTCGCCACAGGCTGACTCCGCTCGCCCGTATGGCCGTCAGCTCGTTGTGCCGCGTCAACTGCGCGAGCGAGTACAACGAGCTCACCAGCAGCGACACCGGCACAATCAGCAGCAGGAAGGAACAGGGCCCGTTGACCGACGGCAGAAAGGCCAGATAGAAGATCACAATCCGCCTCAGAGGCGTGCCGGCCTCCATAAAGGTCGACAGATGCCCGAACAGGTGCGACACCACATAGATCATGCAGAAGGCCGCCAGGCAATACCCCAGAGGCACGAGGTAACTGCGCAGAAGGTACTTGTCGATCAGCTTCATGAACCCTCGCCGTGCCGCCATCCCCCGTATCATACAGAATCTGGCCGCCAAAGAAAGCGCAGATCGCCGGGCCGGCACAAGATTCGGCGCCGGTCGCCGGGCGGCGGGCGGGCACCAGGCCTCACGATCCAGCAATTCTCATTATGGCGGCGCCCCCGTGAAATCCGTTCGTAGTCAAGCCCGTAAGGGCTGTCCGTACACGCCTTTTGCCCCGGGAACGCCCCTCACGGGGCCCTTCCACCACAGGCGGATCTTCGACACTACAAACGGGCGCAACGCCATAATGAGAATGGCTGCTCATGATCATTATGTACATGACACCGCATCGCTGCCCGTGATAGGCTGTGCGGTTTGTAAAGACGACCCGGCGCCAATCGTCAATCGCCAGTCGTCAATCGTCAATCGTCAATGCGGAGGCGCGTCATGCCCAAGATGGCTTTCATGGGAGCGGGCAGTACGGTGTTTGCCAAGAACGTGCTCGGCGACTGCATGTGCGCCGAGCCGCTGAAAGGATCCACGATCGCGCTGTATGACATCGACAAGGGCCGCCTGGACGATTCCGCCCGGATGCTGCGCGCTCTGAACCGGAACCTCGGCGCCGGCATGGCGATAGAGAAATATCTCGGCGTCGCGCAGCGCAAGGCGGCGCTTCGAGATGCCGCCTACGTCGTCAATGCCGTCCAGGTGGGCGGATACGAGCCGTCCACCGTCATCGACTTCGAGATCCCCCGCAAGTACGGCCTGCGCCAGACGATCGGCGACACGCTCGGAATCGGCGGCATCTTCCGCGCGCTGCGTACGATTCCGGTCCTGCTCGACTTCGCCCGGGACATGGAGGCCGTCTGCCCGAAAGCCCTGTTCATGAACTACTCGAATCCGATCGCCATGCTCATCATGGGGCTCGCGCGCGGGTCGGCCGTGAAGGCCGTCGGATTGTGCCACAGCGTCGACGGCTGCGCGCCGCGCCTGCTCCGCCATTTCGAGATCGAGGCTCCGAATCTCCAATACAAGGTTGCCGGCATCAATCACCAGGGCTGGCTGCTGGAAGTGACCGACAACGGGCGGGATCTCTACCCCGAAATCAAGAAACGGGCGCGCGAGGCCGAGAAGAACGGGACCCTGCCCGCGCGGGACCGCGTCCGCCTCGAGATCATGAAGCGGTTCGGCTACTACGTGACCGAATCCAGCGAGCACACCTCCGAATATGTGCCCTGGTTCATCAAGGCGCGCTACCCGGAGCTGATCGAGAAATTCAACATCCCGCTGGACGAATATCCGCGGCGTTGCGTGCGGCAGATCGAGGGCTGGAAGAACCTGCGCCGGGAATTGGTGCGCAACAAGAACCTCGCTCACGCGCGCAGCAAGGAATACGCCTCCTACATGATGGAAGCCATGGAGACGAACCGCCCTTTCAAGTTCGGCGGCAACGTCTTGAATACCGGGCTGATCACCAACCTGCCCGCGCGCGCCGTGGTCGAGGTGCCCTGTATCGCCGACCGCACGGGCGTCACGCCCTGCTTCGTCGGCGACCTGCCCGAGCCGTGCGCCGCCCTGAACCGCACGAACATCAACGTCCAGATTCTGGCCGTAGAGGCTGCCCTCACCCGGAAGAAGGAATACCTGTACCAGGCGGCCATGCTCGACCCGCACACCGGCTCCGAACTCCCGATCGACCAGATCGTGCGCCTGTGCGACGCGTTGCTCCGCGCACACGGCCCGATGATCCCGAAGATGCGGTAACCCGAGAAAGAGTCGAAAGTCGAAGGTCGAAAGTCGAAAGGCCGGAGTCAGAGGCCCTGTGCGCGGCGTCTCACTCCGTTCCCGACCCTTCCACCCCGGACTTTCCGGCCTCCGCACCTTCTCTTGACAGCCGCCGCCGCCTCCCCTACGATTACCGCTTCGGGCACAGCTGCATCAAAGAGGGAAAGGAGCACGTCGTGATCAACATCGCTGTCGTCGGCACGGGCTACATCGGCCCTGTCCACATCGAGTGCCTGTCCCGAATCAGCGGGGTCAAGGTGGTGGCGGTCGTCGACGCCAACCTCGAACTCGCGCGCAAGACCGCCGCCCGCTACAACATCGAGAAGACGCTCGAGGACTACCGCGACGTCCTGAAGGACCCCGATATCCACGTGATCCACAACTGCACGCCCAACAAGTATCACTACGGCATCACCAAGGAAGCCATGGAGAAGGGCAAACACGTCCTTTCCGAGAAGCCGCTGGCCATGAATCAGGAGGAGGCGCGGGAACTGGTCGAGATCGCGAAGAAGAACAAGATCGTGACGGGAATCGATTTCTGCTACCGCTACTACCCGGTCGTCCAGGAGATGGCCGTGCGGATCCGGCGGGGCGAACTCGGCGACGTGCGCATGGCCTCCGGTTCCTATTTCCAGGACTGGCTGTCGAAGGAGACGGATTTCTCCTGGCGGCTGCAACGGTCGGAGAGCGGCGAGTCGAACATCACCGCGGATCTGGGCAGCCACTGGTTCGACCTCGTCCAGTTCGCCACGGGCCTGAAAGTCGCCGAAGTCATCGGCGACTTCGCCAGTCTCGTCCCGGTCCGCAAAAAACCGAAACGGCAGGTGGTCGCCTTCGAGGACGTGAAGGAAACCGCGACCGAGAATTTCAAGGCGGAGCTGGAGGACTATTCAGCGGTCCTGTTCAGGCTGTCCAACGGCGCGCCGGGTTCCTTCACGACGAGCCAGGCCTGCGCGGGCCGCAAGTCGGACACCGAATTCCAGGTCTACGGCAGCACGTGCTCCTACGCCTGGAACCACAAGCATTCGACGGAGCTGTGGATCGGCTACCGCGACAAGCCGAACGAGGTCCTGATCGAGAACCCGGTCCTGCAGGACGCGTCCACGGCCAAATATGCGCCGCTGCCCGCCGGGCATCCGACGGGCTACTATGAAGCGGTCATGCATCTGTTCCAGGACTACTACGACGCCCTGAACGGCAACGACCGGTCGGCCGTGGCGCGGCCGACCTTCGAGACGGGCTACGAAGAGATGAAGATCGTCGACGCCGTCGTCGCCAGCAACAAGAAGCGGCAGTGGGTGAGCGTCTGATGCCTTGGGCCTTTTGCAGCAGCAGGAGAGGAGGAAACTCGGATGAAACGAAAGCTGCGGATGGGTATGGTGGGGGGCGGCCCGGGCGCGTTCATCGGCCCTGTTCACCGTATCGCGGCGACGATGGACGGCGAGGCGGAAATCGTGGCGGGCGCGTTTTCGTCGGACCCGGCCAAGTCCCGGCAGACCGGCCTGGACCTGCAGCTCGATCCCTCGCGGGTCTACGGCAGTTACGAGGACATGGCGCGCAAGGAAGCGGCCCTGCCGCCTGGGAAACGGATCGACTTCGTCTCGATCGTCGTGCCGAACTGCAGCCACTACCCCGTGGCCAAAGCCATGCTCGAGGCCGGGCATAACGTGATCTGCGACAAGCCGATGACCGTCAGCCTCAAGCAGGCCAAGGACCTTCAGCGCCTCGTGCGCAAGACGGGCAAGGTGTTCGCGCTGACCCACAACTACACCGGCTATCCGATGGTCAAACAGGCGCGGCACATGTGCCGCAAGGGCGAACTGGGCCGGATCAACAAGATCGTGGTGGAATACCCGCAGGGCTGGATGGTCGGGTTCATCACCAACCCCAGCAACGCCATCGGCCTGTGGCGGATGGACCCCAAGGTCGCGGGCGGCTCCTGCTGCATGGGCGATCTGGGCACGCACGCCGAAAACCTCGTTCGTTACATCACCGGGCTGGAGATCGACGAACTGTGCGCGGAACTGAGCACGTTCGTGAAGATCAACAAGCTCGAAGACGACGGCATGTGCCTTGTCAAATACAAGGGCGGCGCAAAAGGCATTCTGTACGCATCCCAGATCTCCGCCGGCGAAGAGAATCCGCTCAACATCAACGTCTACGGAACCAAACTCGGGCTGCGCTGGGAGCAGGAGAACCCCAACTACCTGCAGGTCAAGGACCCGTGCGGAAAGGTGATCCGGCTGTCAAAGGGCAACGACTACCTCTGCAAAGAGGCCTACCAGGCCGGCCGCCTGATCTGGGGGCATCCGGACGGGTTCATCGGCGCATTCGCCAACGTCTACCGCGAGGCCTACAAGGCCGTGCGCGCCGAAGTCGACGGGAAGAAGGTTCCAAAATGCGACTTCCCCACCGTGGATGACGGCGTCATGGGCATGGCCTTCCTCGAAACGGTGCTGGCCAGCAACACGTCCGGCCGGAAGTGGACGAAGATGAAGCGGTAACGCCAGGAGGTACGCATGAGTTGCAAGATCGGAATCATCGGCGCCGGCGGAATGGCCAACTACCACATTCCGGGCTTCCGGTCCGCCGGGGCGGAGGTGTGCGCGATCGCCGACATCCGCGTGGACGCCGCCAAAGCCGTGGCGCAGAAGTACGACATCAAGAACGTGTACGGCGGCGTGGCGGAGATGTTCGACAAGCAGCCGGGTCTGGACGCCGTCTCCATCATTACGCCGAACAAGTTCCACAAGCCGCTGGCGATCCAGGCGCTGGAACACGACAAGCATGTGTTCTGCGAGAAGCCGCCTGCGCTCGACGCGGCCGACGTGCTCGAAATGAAGACGAAGGCGGAGGAGAAGGGCAAGACGCTCATGTTCGATTTCAACAACCGGGCCCGCCCTGAATCCCGCGCCATGATGCAGTACATCACGCAGGATGTGGTGGGCCGGATAAACTCCGCACAGGCGCTCTGGATCCGGCGGACGGGCATTCCGGGCTTCGGCGGATGGTTCACCAACAAGGAACTCTCCGGCGGCGGGCCGGTTATCGATCTGCTGCATATGATCGACCTGGCCCTCTACTTCATGCAGTATCCCGCACCCGCCTGGGTGCTGGGCCAGACCTTCGCCGACTTCATCGACGACAAGTCGTTCAAAGGCCCCTGGGGCATTCCCGACGTCGAGCGCGGCGTGACGAACGTCGAAGCCGCGGCGCACGCCTTCGTGCTGTTCGAGACCGGGCAAGTGCTCAGCCTGCGCAACTCATGGGCCGAGATGAACAAACGCGAGGAAGTCTCCGTCGTCTTCCAGGGCCGGAACGCCGGAGGAATGGTACGGCGCCTGTTCGGAATCGACGGGCTCGACGACACCAGCATCGACACCTGCGAGCTCTACGTGCAGGAGAACGGCCGGTCGGTGAACCGCCAGATCGTCGTGGAACCCGATGAGACGATGGGCCGGCTCGGTGCGGCCGCCAACTTCGTCCTCGCGCTGGAGGGGAAGGAAGCGCCGCTGAACACGCCCGACGAAGCCCTGAAACTGATGAAGATCATTGATGCGATCTATGGCTCGGCGGCCTCCGGCAAGCCGGTCCAGATCCAGTGATGCGTCCCGAAGCATGATGAAGGAGAAAGACGATGCCAAGACCCGTAACGTTGTTCACCGGACAGTGGGCGGACCTGCCGCTTGACGTGCTGGCGCGGAAGGCGGCCTCTTGGGGCTATGAAGGCCTGGAACTCGCCTGCTGGGGCGACCATCTCGACGTCGAGCGCGCGGCCAAAGACAAAAAATACGCGCAGGGCCAACTGGATATCCTCAAGAAGCACGGCTTGAAATGCTGGGCGATCAGCAACCACCTCGCCGGGCAGCTCGTCTGCGACCTGAACGACGAGCGGTCCGACATGTTCGCGCCCGCCGCCTGCAAAGGGAAACCGGAAGCCAAGCGCAAGTGGGCGATCCAGGCCATGAAGAACACCGCCAAGGCCGCCAAGAACATGGGCGTGAAGGTGGTCTGCGGGTTCACCGGCTCGTCGATCTGGCACCTCATCTACAGCTTCCCGCCCGTCTCCGAAAAAATGATCGAGGCCGGGTTCAAGGACTTCGCCAAACGCTGGAACCCGATCCTGGACGAGTTCGACAAATGCGGCGTCCGTTTCGCGCTCGAAGTGCACCCCACCGAGATCGCCTTCGATCTCATCACGGCGCGCCGCGCGCTCAAGGCGCTGAACAACCGCAAGAGCTTCGGATTCAACTTCGACCCCAGCCACCTGCACTGGCAGATGGTCGACCCGGTGAAGTTCATCAAGGCGTTCCCGGACCGGATCTACCACGTCCACATGAAGGACGCCGCGCTGCAGCTCGACGGCGAGAGCGGCATTCTGGGCTCCTACCTCAACTTCGGGACGCCGGCGCGCGGCTGGGACTTCCGCAGCCTCGGCCGCGGCGGGGTCGACTTCGAGGAAATCATTCGCGCGCTGAACGCCATCAACTACGACGGGCCGCTGTCCGTCGAATGGGAAGACGCGATGATGGACCGCGAACACGGCGCGGCGGAGGCCTGCGAATTCGTCAAGGCCCTGGACTTCCCGAAGTCCAATCGCGTCTTCGACGAGGCGTTCGGCGAGTAGCCGCCCGGCGGCGAGCCAGGCGGGGGGCTGGCCGGACGCGACAATCGCCCGCGGCGCGCAACACGGCATCACGCGGCTGTGATTACCCGTGCGAATACGAAACGACGTGCGCTCCGGCGCGGGGACTGGATCCGGGGGCGGCCAAGGCTGAAGCCGCCTGGCGCGCCGCCGTCGGCTCGAACAGGCCCCATCGACCATCAACCATGGGGCATGCGCCCCCGGCGCAGGCCCGGCCCCTCACACCCGCCCCCCGATATAGCCCTGCTGCTCCAGATAGAGCAGCAGTTCCTGGCAGGCCTCCTCCGGGCTCAGATCGGACGTGTCGAGCACCACTTCAGCGTCTGAGGGTTCTTCATAGGGATCCGAGATCCCCGTGAATTCCTTGAGGAGCCCGGCCCGGGCCTTGGCGTAAAGGCCCTTTCGGTCCCGCTGTTCGCACACCTCCAGCGGCGTGCTCACGTGCACCAGCGTGAACCCGCCGTGCCGTTCGATCAGCGAACGCACTTCGTCCCGGACGGATTTGTAGGGGGCAATCGGCGCGCAGATGGCGATCCCGCCGTTTTTCGTGATTTCGTTGGCGACAAACCCGATGCGGCGGATGTTCAGGTCCCGGTGCTCCTTGGAGAACCCGAGTTCCGAGGACAGGTTCTTCCGAACAATATCGCCGTCCAGCAGCGTGACGGGACGCCCGCCCGACTCGAGCAGCTTCACCAGAAGCACTTTGGCGATCGTGGACTTGCCGGCGCCCGACAGGCCGGTGAAGAAGACGGTGAAGCCCTGCCTGTGGCGGGGCGGATGGGTGCGCTGCAGTTCCCGGGCGACTTCGGGGAACGTGAACCAGGCGGGGATCTCGCGACCGGCCGCCAGCCGCGTGCGGAGCTCCGTGCCGGAGATGCTGAGGGTGCGCATCCCCTCCTGCACCTCGTCCTCGGGGAAGTAGGCGTCCTTCTCTTCGATGTAGGCCATCATGCGGAACGGAACCATCTTGATGGCGATTTCGTCTTCGACCTTCTTGAGCAGTTCCTGCGCATCGTAGGGACCGTAGAACGGCGTGCCGGCCGAATCGCTGCCGGGGCCGGCATGGTCGCGCCCGACGATGAAATGGGTGCACCCGTGGTTCTTGCGGATGATGGCGTGCCAGACCGCCTCGCGCGGGCCGGCCAGCCGCATGGAAAGCGGAAGCAGCGACAGTTTCACGGTATGACGCGGGTAGTACGGCAGAATGGCCTGGTAACAGCGTACGCGGGTGTAGTGGTCGATATCGCCCGGTTTCGTCATGCCGACCACCGGATGGATGAGCAGGTTCGCGCCCTGGTCCTTCACGGAACGCAGGGTCAGCTCGAAGTGGGCGCGGTGCATCGGGTTCCGAGTCTGGAATGCGATTACCCGGCGCCAGCCGAGCCGGCTGATGCTGTCGCGCACTTCACGCGGGGTCAGACGCAGCGTGCGGAAGTCATAGTGCTCCGGCAACTGGATCCCCTCCAGGCGCCCGCCCACATACCACGCATGCGTCGCACGCAGCAGATGCGCCACGCCCGGGTGCTCCTCGTTCGTCGTGCCGTAGACCGATTCGGCTTCCGCCCGCTTGTCGGGCTGCCAGACCTCCTCCACCGTGAGGGCGGCGAGCATCACGCCCTCCGGGTCGCGCAGGGCGATCTTGGCGCCGGTCTTGAGCTTCCGGGCGAACGGTTCGTCCACGTCGAGCACGATCGGAATCGGCCACACCGTGCCGTCCGCCAGCCGCATATCGGCACACACCGCCTCGCAGTCCCGGCGGCACATGAACCCGGTCAGCGGTGAGAACCCGCCGTTGAGAAGCAGCTCCAGATCGCAGAGCTGCCTGTCGGTCAGATCCCAGGACGGCCAGTCTTTCGATTCGGCCTTCAGCGCGGCCGCCTCGCGGTTCCCGACGATGGGATTCACCAGCACGCCGCCGTGCGGTGTCGTCAGATGCGTTGTCATGGCTTACTCCTACTGCACGCGGGTTCCGGAAGGTATGTCGCCGTCAATCGTAACAAGCCGCAGCATGTCCTCTCCGGCAACGGCGGCCAGAAGCATGCCGTTCGATTCGACACCCCGGATCTTCGCGGGTTTCAGATTCACCACCACCACGATCGTCCTGCCGGCCATCTGCTCCGGGCTGTAGTGCCGGGCTATGCCCGCGACGATCTGTCGCGTCTCGCCCCCAATCTCCACCTGGAGCCGCAACAGTTTGTCCGCACCCTCAACCTTGTCGGCCGCCAGCACTCTGGCCGTGCGCAAATCGAGCTTCTTGAAATCAGAGAACTCCACCACGCCTTCCATTTCCGGTTCCTTTCGCGTTTGCTTCGTCTCGGGTTCCCGCTCCAGTTTCACGCGCGGGAACAAAGCCGTCATTTCGCCCACGGCGGTTCCCGGCGGCAGCTTGCCCCATGCTTTCAGTTCCGCCATGTCCGGCTTCGTTTGCGACAAACCGAGCGTCTGCCGCAGCGCCGTCATCTTGGCCGGCATCGTGGGATAGAGCAGGCCGCTCACAATGCGGAGCGATTCGGCCGCGCTGTAGAGCACGGTCCCCAGCGGCCCCGCGTCGGCCTGCTTGGCCAGCGTCCAGGGCTGCCGCCGCTCCAAGTACCGGTTCGCCTCGCGCACGGCGCCGGCCACTTCCGCCAGCCCGACATCCAGCCGCATGTCGTTTACCGCCTTCTCCATCGCCGCCGAAGCAGCCAGCGTGGCGTCGCGCAGATGCTCTTCGTCCGGGCCAGGCTGGCCGGGCGCCGGGACCCGGCCCCCGCAATGGCTCGCGACAAGCTTCATGACCCGGCTGAGCAGATTGCCGAGATCGTTCGCCAGGTAGGTATTGTAGCGCCGCACGAACGACTCCTCCGAGAAGTTCGCATCCTGGCCAAGCGTCATTTCGGCCATCAGAAAGTACCGAAACGCGTCCACCCCGTAGCGGTCCGCCATCTCCATCGGATTGACGACGTTACCCAGCGACTTGCTCATCTTGCTCTCTTCCACCAGCCACCAGCCGTGGGCAAACACCGTTTCCGGCATGGCCACGCCCATCGCCTTCAGCATCGTCGGCCAGTACACGGTGTGCGTCGTCAGGATGTCCTTCCCGATCAGGTGGTAAGTGGCCGGCCACCACTGCCGGAACCGCGCGTCGTCGGCCAGATAGCCGATGGCACTGATGTAGTTGACCAGCGCGTCGAACCAGACGTAGGTGACATAGTCGGAGTCGAACGGAAGCTCGATCCCCCATGCCAGCCGCGTCTTGGGGCGCGAGATGCACAGATCGTTCAGGCCCCGGCGCAAGAAACCGAGCGTCTCGTTCCGCCGGAAGTCGGGCTGGATGAAGGTCGGATGCTCCTGGATGTACCGCACCAGCCAGTCCTGATACTTGCCCATGCGAAAAAAGTAGTTCGACTCCGTAATGTGCTCGACGGCCCGGCCGCATTCGGGGCAGGTGTTCTCCCGCAGATCCTTTTCCATGAAGAAGCGCTCGCACGGTACGCAGTACCAGCCGTCGTATTCCGAGCGGTAGATCTCGTCCCGGTCGTAAAGATCCTGCAGGATCCGCTGCACCACGCGCGCGTGCCGCGGCTCCGTCGTCCGAATGAAGTCGTCGTGCGTGATGCCCAGCTTCTTCCAGAGTTCCTGAAACCGCACCACCGTCGTGTCGGCCTGTTCCTGCGGGGTCACACCCGCCCGGTCGGCCGCCCGCTGCACCTTCTGGCCGTGCTCATCGGTGCCGGTCAGGAACAACGTCGGGTCACCCAGCAGCCTGTGGTACCGGGCCAGCACGTCAGCCAGGAGCGTGGTGTAGGCATGCCCGATGTGCGGCTTGTCGTTGACGTAGTAGATCGGCGTTGTGACGTAAAAGCTCTTCTTCATTTCAACGCATTATATCGGCGGCCGGGCAAAGATAAAGCCCGAAGCTGCGTGGCCTGGTTCGGGAATGCGCACCCTTCACCCGATCTCGCGGCGCGCGAACAAGCCCACGCTCAACAGCGCCAGGACCCCGGAATACAGTACGACCAGGACGAGGAACGCCCGGCCGACCGTCGCCCAGGAGACAAGAAGGCCTTGGGGCAGGAGCGCCAGCGGATCGAACCCGGTCACCGGACGCACAAGCGCGTCCAACACCTTGAAAACACCCGCCACGGCGTAGTCCAGAATGGACAGATCGGCCTCCTGCGCGGGGCCGGCCGCATAGAAGAGCCCCCGCGCCGCGATGGCGCTGATGTAGCCGTGGCTGGCCGTCAGCAGCAGGACGAAGCAGGAGACAAACACGGCCACGGGAAAAGAAAGCAGACTGCCGGCGAGCAGGCCGCAGGCCGCCAGAAAGGCGAGCTGCAGAAGCATGACCATCAGCGCACGCACATAATTCATCTCGAAGCTGCCGGCGGCAACAAGCAGCACAACGGCCTGTTCCGAATCGAACACGACCGTCGTCGCGCCCGACGGGTCCGTGTTCCCGTATTCGACCGTCACGGTGTTGTCGGCCGCCACGGCTCGCGCGGGAAACGAAAACTGATGTACGCCGGGCACGTCGGCTGCCGCACGCCTGTGGCGATCGGGTGCCCCCGCCGGGCCGATCAGCCACACCCCGTGCACAGGGAGTTTTTCGCGCTGGCGCGAGGAGACGAGCCGGAACCGCAGCGCGAGGTGCCGGCCGGAAGCCGGACGCCGCGGCACCTCGAAAACCCACCGGTGTACGGCGCCGGGCGGCACGATGACGCCGGCCGGCTCCGCGCCCGCTTTCGGCGAAACGAGGCGCCTGGCGCCGAGCGTCTCCTCCCGCAGCTGGGCCAGGTCCGCCTCCGGCAGCGCCGAACGCCGTATCGTCCACCGCAACAGCGCGTAGGTCCCGCCGCCCACAAGCCCGACCAGCACGGCGTCCAGCAGCACGATCCCCAGCCACTTGCCGATCCAGAGCTGGAAACGATGCACCGGCTTGCTCAACACCAGCAGCAGCTGCCGGTCCGCCACTTCCTGTGCGACCGACGCGCTGGCGCTCCAGATCGTCGCGGCCGCCAGCAGCGCCCACGTGCCGCCAAGCGTGTACCGCAACAATATCTGCACACGCCCTGCCCCCGTGCCATCCCCCTTGACCGTGAGCGGGAGCCCGACCATGACCAGAACCGCCAGCCCCGCTATGCACACGAACACCCGGGACCGCACCGCACACCGGACGGCCAGCACGGCAATGGCACCTGTCTTGCGCATGGCTCTCCTGCCTCCGGCACCCGGCGCCCGGCATCCGTTCACGAATCCCTCTGCACGAGCCGGTCCAGAATATCCCGTTGTGGCTTCGGCTCTTCCGCCAGGTAGGCGGGAATCGCCTCCGAATGGCGCACACCGGAGCGTTCAGACTCGTCGGCCTGGGCCCGCTTCACCACATCGAGGAAGAACTGTTCCAGATTGCGGCGCGGGTGATCCACCTCGGGTTCCGCGCCGATCTCTTCCCGCAGCAGCGCCAGGACCCGTTTGAGGCGTTCGGGCGGGAGGGATGGGAGTCTCATCCGGCACGTGTCCGGCTCCTCCAGCAGCTCACGAACACGCCCGCGGGCCTGAATCCGGCCCTCGAACAGAATCGCGATCCTGTCGCAGACGTCCTCCACATCCGCCAGCAGATGCGAACAGACGATGACGGTCTTGCCCCTGCCGGCCAGGGTAAGAATGAGGTCTTTCACCTGCCGGCAGCCGATGGGATCCAGCCCGGCGGTGGGTTCGTCCAGTACGACCAGGTCGGGATCATTGATCAGCGCCTGCGCGAGCCCGATCCGGCGGGCCATGCCCTTGGAGAACTCGCCGACGGCGCGACGGCGCGCATGCCTCAACCCGATCATCTCGAGCAACTGTTCGGTGCGCTCCCGGCGCATGCGCCGGTTCTGATCGAACAGCTTGCCGTAGAAATCGAGCGTCTCCTCGGACGTCAGGTACCCGTAGAGGTAGGACTCTTCCGGCAAGTAGCCGATTCGCGCCTTGGCGCGCACATCCCGCGGCGACCGGCCGAAGACGCGAATGCGGCCCCGGGTCGGGTAGAGCAGACCCAGGATCATCTTGATCGTCGTACTCTTTCCCGATCCGTTCGGCCCGAGCAGCCCGAAAACCTCGCCGGGACGAACGGCCAGGTCTATTCCGTTGACGGCCCGGACTTTGGGCCGTCTCCAGAAATCGCGGAAGACCTTCGTGCCGTTCTCGATTTCCACAACCGCGGGCTGTTCGGCCGCCGGCGGTGTGACCCCCTCGGCGTCCGGCTCGGCAGCGGGACGTTTGACATTCGGCATTCCGCGTTTCCTTCGGGCTGGACCGGCCACGTGGACCGGTGCTACAAAGGGCGGCATCACCTTATACGAGATGGGAGGGTTCGTCAATCCGGTGCGGACGGGCATTCATACCTTCCTGCTTCTGGCCGTGGCGCACGGCGTGGCCGACTCCTACGCGAACTACGTGTCGACGTACGGAGCGATCATGGACTGCACACCCGAGCAGGTGCGTACGCTCGGGATTATCGTGATGGTTGCCGGCATCGTGGGCAACGCCCTTCAACCGTACGCCGGGTTTCTCGGCGACAAGTTCGGGCCCAAACTCGGCATCATCGCCGGTCTGGCCGTCGCCGCCCTGTTCGCGCCGGCTTTCACGCTGTTCGGGTTCAGCCTGGCGGCCATCGCCGCCTGCTCCATCGTCGGCAAGCTGGGAATCGCCCTGTTCCACCCGTGCGGCGCGGCGATGGCCAGGCGCGTGTGGACCCGGCGTAAGGAACTGTCCATTTCGTTCTTCGTCGTCGGGGGCAGTCTGGGCTTCGCCGTCAGCCCGTGGAGCTTCTCGGCCGCGATGCGGTTGTTCGGCGAACGCGGAACCTGCCTGCTGGCGGTGCCCGGGTGTCTGATGTGCCTGCTCCTTGCCCGGCTCCTGCCCCGCGGGCACGGGCACAGCGAACCGGTCTCCGGCAAAGACCTAAAGGCGTTCATCCGGGAGCGATGGCGGCCCCTGACCGCCGTCTACTTCGCGGTTGTCTTTCGGGTCTTCACCGAATTCAGCCTCATCTTCGCCATTCCATTCATCTGCAAGGAGCGCGCGTACCCGGACTGGACTTTCGAAGGCGGCGCCGTGTTCCTGGTCGTGCTCTGTACCTCCGTCGGTATGCTCGCCAGCGGCTATCTGGCCACCCGCTTTGCCCGGTCAAGAATCTGCATGCTCTGTCTCGGCCTGGCGTTCGTCATGCTGATGGGCTTCCTGGTTTCCCCCCGCCTGCTCGAAGGGCCTCACCTCTGGCTCAACCTGGCGTTGCTTGCCGTCGGCACGGGCTTGACGGGCGCGGCCAATCCGCTCCTGGTCGGTGAGGCGCAGGACATCATGCCGCGGTTCAGCGGATTCCTCAGTGCCTGTTCCATGGGCGCGGCCTGGGCCGTCGGCTCGCTTTCCCCGGCGCTGTTCGCCGCCGTCGCCGCCTGGCTCTATGCCGCCCGCCCGCCCGGCTACGCCGCGGGCTACAGCGAAGCCATGATCCTTACCACCCTCTTCCTGCTCCCCTCCATGTTCTGCATCCGGCTGCTCGCCGGCCGGCGCATGGCGGAGTGAGCAAGAATTGCCCGCGAAAAGTCGCGAAAAAGGACGCGAAAGGCGAAGGAACGGTCATTCGTCCAGCCGGGGACGGTTGGCTGGCACACACTTGTTCCGGGAATCGAAAGGATTGCCACGAGGGCGATGGCGTCAGAGGAAGTATGGCGTGGTCGGCCTCGTGGCAATCCTCGATTCCCGCAACGATCGCCTGTAGAACGGGAGACAAATGCGGACGCAGCAACTTTGAGTTGTTTGCGCCGTCGAGGATGCATTCATTGCAGAAGATGAGGCGGCGCAAACAGTTCAAAGTTGCTGCTCTCTCACCGGCATGACGCTGTGCATTTCGCGCATTTTTCGCGCACTTTCGCGGGCAGAAAACGCGCGAAATGGACCAAACCTCAGTCCCACAAGCGCTCCGGGTACACGCCGGCATCGATGAGCGTGCGCACGCTGTCGACCACGACCGGTTTGTCCTGCGCGTAGGTGACGCCGAACCACCGCTCGTCGGTTTCCAGGACCTTCACGGTGGCCCTCTTTTCCTGGACCAAGCGGTCCACGACGGTTGGAATGAAGAACTCGGCCTTCAGATCCGCCCCGCGCGTACGCAGGAACTCTTCGAACTGGCGCTCGAGAGGCTCGAAGAGCGACGGCGCAAACCCCCACATATTCATCGATGCGCGCTCGTCACCCGTCAGGGGCGTCCACTGCCCGTCCGGCCCGGCGAAACGCGCGCCGTCACCGTCCTTCACGATCTTCGTGCGTTCGACGACGGTCTTCAGCACGCCGTCCGGCCCCACCTCGCAAATGCCGCGGGCCACGTCGCCGTGTTCCGAAAGCGTATTGCGCAGAACGAAACCCACAAGACAATAGCGGCCGTCGGCGGCGGAGAGCCCCTCGAGATACCGGCACAGCACCGTATAGGAGGACGGGCCGTAGAAGTCGTCCGCGTTGATCACGGCGAAGGGCGCCTTCACCGCATCCTTGCACATCAGAATGGCGTGCCCGGTCCCCCACGGCTTCTTCCGGTTCGGCGGCAGACCGAACCCGGCGGGAACGTTGTCCAGTTCCTGATGCACGTAGGCCGTCTCAATCCGCCCCTCGAAGTGATCCCCGATCGTCGCCTTGAAATCTGCCTCGATCTCGCGGCGAATCACGAACACCACCCGGCCGAACCCGGCGCGAATGGCGTCGTAGATCGAATAGTCCATGATGATCTCGCCGGACGGGCCGACCGGGTCGATCTGCTTCAGCCCCCCGTACCGGTTCCCAATACCCGCGGCAAGTACGACAAGTGCCGGTTTCATGGTCCTCTCATTCGCGTTCATTCGCGCCGCGCCGCGCCGAAGCCACGTTGGGCGAAGACGGGTTCATTCGCGGTTCTCCCCACTCTTCAGACGGCGTCCAGTTCCGCCACCATCCGGCGGAACGCCTTCTGCAGCTGGCGCGTAATCGGGCCCGGCCTGCCGTCCCCGACCCGCCACTCGCCCACTTGCACCACGGGCGTGATTTCGGTCGTCGTGCCAAGGATCATCAGTTCATCCACTTCCCGAAGGTGCTCTTCGAGGACCGGGAACTCACGGACCGGAACGCCCTCTTTCTCGCAGAGTGCCAGCGTCACCTCGCGCGTGATGCTGCCGAGGATGTAGTTCGACTCCGGCGCCGTGAGCAGTTCTCCCTTCATCACCGCGGCAAACCCGGAATGCGTGCCCTCCATCACCGCGCCGTCCCGCACAAACAGCGCCTCCGCCGCGCCTTCGTCCACCGCCCGCTGCTGTGCCAGCACGTTCGGCAACAGCGCGACGCACTTGATGTCGCACCGCGTCCATCGGATATCCGGCACGAGAATCACCTTGATCCCCTTCTCCTGCTCCGCCTCGTGCAGCTGGAATTCCGACGCGCAGGCGTAGACCGTGGCGGGCACCGGCGGCGCGGGAAACCGGTGCTTTCTGGGCGCGGCGCCGCGCGTCACCTGCAGGTAAACGGTGGCGTTCTTGTCCGCCAGTCCGTTCTCCCGTATCAGCCGCGCGCAGACAGCACCGAACCCGTCCACGTCCGGGAAATCGATCCGCACCTCCCGCAGCCCTCTCCTCATACGCGCCACGTGGTCCGCCATGCGGAACAGCGTGCCCCCGTAGCTCGCCACCACCTCGTAGATCCCGTCGCCGAACAGAAAGCCGCGGTCGTCCGGCGACAGGCAGACCCTCTCCTTCGGCATGAACGCACCGTTGAAATACGTAATCATGTGCCTCGCTCTCCGGCGCGGGCGGGTTCAGACCGCGCGTCTGACCGCCCCGCGTCCTGGGAGGATCATTCTGCACCAAACGCGCAAACTTCGTCGAGAACTTTGTCGGGGCGTCCGAGGGCCGGGGCGCTCGAGCCTGTTTCCCAGCGGGCGGGTGGCTCCGGCGCCGCCGGGCGGCGGCGGCTCGGCTCCGACGGGCTCTCGGGAGCCCATTCGCGCCGAGCCGCAGGCTGTTGACAACTCTCCCACACACATCCCGGGAAACATTTGACATAGCGTCTCACAAATTGTTAGACTTTTCCCGTCTGCCCTATGGAGGACGCTCTCATGATCCAGGTCAATATCGGAAAACTGCTGCACAACTTCTCGGCCTACATGAAGGAGGTCAAGAAGGGCGAAGTCATCACCGTCATGGAACGCAATACCCCCGTGGCGGATATTACCGCGCACGACGAGAACCTCCGTCTGCCCGGCTGGAAACGCGACATCAGCAAGATCAAAGCCAAGAAGGAGCCCTTCTCCCGCACCACGGTCAAAGAAAGGGCCTCCGGCAGATGAACGCGTTCGTCGACACCTCCTCGCTCTTCAAAAAGTACGTCGAGGAGGACGGCTCCGAGCAGTTCGATTCGAGCGTCCGGGACGTCGACGAGCTTATCGTCTCGCCCGTCACCTGGGTCGAAATGCACTCCGTCATCCAACGCCGGCTGCGGGAGAAAATGCTCACCCGCAAAGAGGCCGGCTGGATCGAGCAGGAGGCCCGCAGAGACTTCAACTACTTCCGCATCCTGCGATGGACCGAGCGCCTGGAGCAGAAAGCCGTCGAGATACTCCGCAACCATCCCCTCAAGACTCTCGATTCCATTCAACTCGCCTCGGCGGCTCTGGTCGCCGCGGATGTCTTTCTCACCTCGGACCGGGACCTCTTCCGCGCGGCAAAGAAGGAAACGCAGAACGCGGTGTTCATTGGAACCAAGTAACAAGGCTGGGCCGCTCCCCGTGCGCAACGCCACAACACAACCCACACGCACCCTCCCCGTCCTGCTCGCGGTCCTCATGGCCACCAGCCTCGCCCTCGCCGCCCCGCCGCCACCAGAGCTGCGTCCGCGGCGGCCCCCAATCCGAAATTTCTCCCTTGCAACGCTACGGCCCACGCGCCATGGTCCCGTCGCAACCAGGAGGTGCATAGAAACGATCGAGACGATCTGAAAACCAATTTGCGTCGAAGCAGCATTCGTTCTATCCCAAAACCAGCAATTTCATCGACTCAAGAACGAGATGGCGGAGCACGCGCCCACGAGGGCGCGGCTTCTCGTCTCATGTTTCTTGAGTGGGGCTTGCTGGCCCCTCGGCAGGGCGTGAACGTGAAGTTCGCGCCTCTTTTTTTTGGCGGGCCCCCAAACGCCGGATTGACACCCGCCGCGCGAACTCGTACGCTCGCAACTGTGAACAAGAACGAGCAGCAGACAAACACATGAGCTACCTGCCCCGACCTAAAGCTTTCGTGCTCGCCTATGGCGTCTTCGCCCTGGCGCTCCTCACCTATTGCCTGTCCACGGCCCTTTCCAAGCCGCCCGGCCAAGACGAAGATCCCGAGTACCCATTCGTCGAAGGCCTGGCCGGCATCGTCACCCTCTACGAAGCCGAACAATCCAACTGGCTGCCCTTGTGCCCGCCCGGTACGCTGCCCTGGCTCCAGACCGCCAACCCCGGTGTCCTGCAGTTCAAGACCAAGGATTTCCCGAAAGAGTTCACCGACAATCTCATCCCCATCGAACAGTATGGCGTATACGTCTACCCCATTATCGTTTTCGAACACCCAACCACCCGCGATCGGGTCTTCTACAACGCCAACCAGGAGCAGATCGCCTCCGTGCCCGCCCCGCCCGACTACGATCCGCTCTGGTATCTCCTTCAGGCCTACGGCCAGGAGTACCTCGACCAACTCCCCCCCGGCAAACTCCAGGAACTGATCCAGACGGTCGACCCTTCGCGGCTCTGGTCTCTGTTCAAGCTCATCCTGCCCCAGGACCTCGCCACGTACATCGAGAACAAGCAGATCGCCAACCTTCCAGGCCCCGGCATCGAAATGACCATGGGCGAAGGCGGGGAGAGCAACCTCGAATTCACCGCCATGAACGTCACCAACGGCTACGTCGAG
>JAFGHX010000236.1 GCA_016929905.1 Kiritimatiellia bacterium | reverse complement strand
TTGAACGTTGAATGTTGAGCGTTGAATGTTGAACGTTGGCTCCCGCCCTCGTCTTGGCCACTTCGTCGTTTCCGTTGCCTGCCGAACCTCGGTTATCGTGGACCGGTCTTCGTTTCGTCAAAAAGGCGTGTCCGTTCTCGCGCGGAGTGGTAGTGTAGCGACATGGAGTCTTTGACCCTGACGGCGCGTGACGGGAGAAGCTGTGAGTTGGTCTGTGTGGCGGATCGCGGCGAGGCGTACCGCTGCTGGATCGCGGCCTGCCTGCAGGGCCGAATTCGGAAACCGGCCATCCTCGTCCACTTCGGAGGCCAGCCGGACATCGCGCCGCCGGACGCCCTTCAGCCTCTGCCTGCGACAACGGACGGCCTTGCGTCTATCCGTCTGCGTCCGGACGAGGTAAGCCTCGCGGCGGTCGGGGCCGGGCTGGTCGACAGCATCCTTCTTGTCTGCCCGGACTACGTCGACACCGACGAGCTCACGGCCGATCTGAGGCGGCGATTGGAGCAGGGCACGGTTTCGGTCGGCGAGCATGGCGCGGCGGTGCGCCTCGTCAAGATCCGGGACTTGCCGGACTTCGCCGGTGAGCCTCGCGACATTCTCGTCGATATTGATCTGGGTTATTTTGCCCACTACGAGAACTGCCCGGACAGCGACCTGGGCACGACCCGGTTTGTGACGTCGATCCGCGGGATTCCGATCGAAACGGTTGCCGGCTACGGGTCGTCTTTCGACCGGACCGGATCTCTGGCCGTGGAAGGGGGCGGAACGCTGACATGCGGGGACGTCGTACGCGAGGTCGCGCGGCAGATGCCCGGGTTCGTCGAGCGGTTGGACCGGTCGGGGCTGCTGTTCGGGCGGGCGGGGCTCCTGACGGTCGTGGCCGCGCCGGCCGAGTGCCCTTGCGCGCATGAAGCGCGCGCCTGCCTCGTGGACGCCGTGCGCACGCGCGGCGCGGATGAGCCGGCCGGTCCCGATTCGGGCGCCGCGCCTCAGCCGGCGCCCGACCCGGTGATTCGTCTCGGCTCACGGCTCATTCCGGCGCTTGAGCGTGTCACGGGTGAGACCGTTTTCGATCTGGACGATGCGATGCCGTGGGGCTTCTTGAAGCCGTACCTCGAACGCCGGTTTCGGGACATCGCGACGCGCCGCTCGCCGCGGGGCGAGCCGATCCTGCCGGCTGAGTACCTGACCCAAGGCGGCGGGGCCGTCAGACAGGTCGCGGGCTCCCGGATGACGTACGATGTTCGCCTGGCCTATTGGCGGGCGGAGCACGAGCGCGGCCGCTCAGGCACGGAACGGGCCGGCGTCATCACGCCGCACGGCCGGCGCTCGTGCCGTCTGTGCCGCGTGCCTGCCGGCGAGCAGCTTTTCCGTGTGAGCAGCGGCGCCTCCACGTTTCTTGTTGTAATCAACAGGCACGCTTTTCTGCCGCACCACGTGCTGCTCGTGTCGGAGGACCCGTCTTCCCAGGGGATTGGCGGGCGGGCGCAAGCCGTATGCCGCTTTCTGTGGGCGCTTGGGTCCGGCTATGAGGCGTGGTTCAGCAGCTCCGGGCTCTCGCACACGATTCATTTTCACGCACACGCGGGCAAATGGCGGTCGCGGCTGATTGGCGGGCTTCGCGAAGGCCGGCTCGGTGCCGAGGTGGCGGCGCGCTACACCGGCTTTGACCTGAGCCGGCTCAAGAACTGGCCGATGGACGCGCTTGTGTTCCGGGGCGTGGACGCCGCTCGCGTGGGCGGCAATGTCGCGATGATCGGCGTGGAGTTGATGAACATAAAGATGTCCTACGGCGTCCTGTTCGCGACCGACCGCGCGCAAGTCGTGGTGGTGCTCGTGCCCGTTGGCGAACCCCGCCCCGCGGCGTTGGACCGGATCGATCCCGACGGCCTGCTGCGGGTGGGCGCCGCGGAGGCGGGCGGCGCGCTGATCGTCTCGAGTGAGGCGATGCTGAACCGCGTGTTGCAGGATCCCGACGCGTTCCCCGCCGCACTGGAAGCGGCCTCCTACTCCGGGCTGTGGTCCCTGTTCGGGGTCGAGTGCGATCCGATCTCGGGGTGAGCTTTTTGCCCTTACGGCTGCGCGCGGCGGGATGGACGGCAGCCGCGTGTCGGACGGGGCGAATCGCGAGGGTGGTGCCTTCACCGTGCACGTGTGGTCTGTGCTCTCCTGCCTCGCCCCCCCCCCGCTATTTGAATCATGAAATTCCTCTATTGACATGCGGATTTTCATGGTTTAGGATTCGGGTATGGTTGAGCGGACCGGCTATCTTGAGCGGATCAGAAGCGTATTTCGGGTTCATCCCGTTGCAGCACTGCTTGGGCCCCGTCAATGCGGGAAGACGACGCTGGCGGGAATGCTGGCAGAGGGCGAGGCGAGCACGACGTTTGACCTTGAGAGTCCGGTTGCACGCCGGCAGCTGACGGCGCCCATGGTTGCACTGGCGCGGCTGAAAGGGCTTGTCATCATCGACGAGATCCAACGTCGGCCGGAGTTGTACGAGATCCTGAGAGTGCTGGTGGACCGGCCGGACAACGCGGCTCGGTTTCTGGTTCTGGGCAGCGCCTCGCCCCAGCTGGTGAAGGGGACCTCGGAATCGTTGGCCGGTCGAGTCGGGTTTGTTGACCTGTCGGGCTTCACGCTGGGCGAAGTGGGTGCGGACGAACGTGATCGCCTGTGGAGCCGGGGCGGGTTTCCGCGGTCGTTCCTTGCCGCGGACGATGTGGCGAGTGGCGATTGGCGTGAGGCATTCGTGCGCACGTTTCTCGAGCGGGACATCCCTCAGTTGGGCATCACCATTCCTTCGGAGACACTTCGCCGCTTCTGGACCATGGTGGCGCACTATCACGGGCAGGTGTGGAACGCGGCGGAATTCGCCCGCTCACTCGGCGCTTCTGAAAACACAGCGCGCCGCTATCTGGACATCCTCGCGGGCGCCTACATGGTCCGTGTGCTCCCGCCATGGTTCGAGAATCTCAAGAAGCGGCAGCTCAAGGCGCCGAAGATCTACATTCGTGACAGCGGAATCCTTCACGCCCTGCTGCAATGCGGCTCGCTCGAGGCCGTCTTCGGTCATCCGAAGCTGGGCGCGTCCTGGGAAGGCTTTGCGCTCGAGCATGTCCTGAGCACGGTCAACACGAGGGACGCGTACTACTGGGCAACGCACGGGGGCGCGGAGCTTGACCTGCTGGTCCTTGCGTCCGGCAAGCGATTTGGATTCGAGTTCAAGTACGCGGACGCGCCGCCGCTCACTCGCTCGATGCACGTAGCGTTGCAGGACCTGCGCCTCGACCATCTTTGGGTGCTCTATCCCGGCAGCGCGATCTATCCGCTTCATGAGCGGGTCACCGCCATGCCGCTCGACGCCGTCAAGAATGCGATGGAAATACCGGCATCCTGAACGCCGACCCATTTCGGGTTTCGCCCGCAACCCAGAGGTCAGAGGTCGGAGATCAGAGGACAGCGGCTTTTCAGCAAGCATGGCGTTCTGCCTGACCTCTGACTTCTGCCCTCTGACCTCTCAGCACCCGGGAATTCCCTGTTTTTCGTTGCAGTTTTCGAGGACGAAGCCAGTAACGCCTGGCTCCGCCGCGACTTCGCCCTTATGCCGCGTGGCTTCCGCCGTCGCTCTGCGAGCTATGGCGGACAAGTCGTCGGGCACGGCCGGGATCAGAGATGACGAGTGCGATTACGATCGGCGACGGCCGCACGCCGTTCCGGCCGCTGATCTTTCAGGAACGGGCTGCATACGTGCCTTTCTCAGACAAGATCAAGACTTGCGATCCGCAAATCCGCATGGACGCTACGGGGCCGTAGCCCGAATATACTTGGCTCAAGAGGATCCGGGCAACAGCCCCTTTACTCTACGGATAAGGGCAGGAAATGTAAATGGCTGCGAGCCATCCGAAGGCCGGTCAGAATTCGCGCAACAGCTCGAGCAGCTTGCGATCGAGCGGATGGCCGTGCCAGTTCTCGTAGGCCACGTCTTTTCGGCCGGAATCCAGGATCCCGAACGGCCCCCGGAAATTCCAGAGCGCATGGCCGATATTGTGGGCCGTAAGCACCTCGAGCGCGTCGCGGTACCATCGCAGCACCACGTCGTGCGGCGCGCTGTTGTTGGAGCCGCCCTCGCCGCAATGCACGCCGATCCCCGTTCGGGCAAGCTCGGCCCAGGGCGCGTAGTGTGCTTCGAGCTTCGCGCGGTCCCAGACGCTGCCGTCCGTGTCGCGAGCGCCGGGCCAGACGGGCGCGGGCCCCTTGTCCGGCGTCCAATGCACAATCCCCGCGGGGCGGTAGGCCCGGCAGCTCTGCGCGATGCCCAGATCGGCAAGCTCCGGACACGGCACGCGCGCGTAGGCAACGCCGTCGGCGATGATCAGCCGGTCCGGGTCCACTTCCCGGATACGCCGAACCACGGCACGCACCACGCGTTCGTGCTCCTCGCGCGTCATGTCGTCGAAGCCGGGGCCGAGCGGCTCGTTGACGAGGTTGATACTGAGCTGCGATGAGGGGATCGGTTTGTAACGCTCTGCCAACAGCGCCCAGTGGAAGCAGAACGCTTCGAGCGCCTCGCGGTCTTTCCACAGATCGAACGGTTCGCGCTTTCGCGTCGGGGAATGGCAGGAATAGCCGGGCGCGCAATGGAAGTTCAGGCACACATGCAGGCCGTGCTGCCGGGCAAGCTCGACAATGCCGTCGAGCTCGGCCAGTTTGGGCTCGTCGATTGCGCGCCAGTCGGCCCCCTGCAGCCAGCGGTGATAGGACAATGGGAGCCGGACCCAGTCAAAGCCCCAGTCGGCGATCCAGCGGAAATCCGAACGCAAATCCGCAAGAGTCTGCCTGGGCGTCAGCATTCCCGGCAGGTTGAATCCTCGCCATCGGGGAAGAACGGTTTGTGCCGGCATCGTGCTGCTCCTCAGTGAGAATTGACCGCGGTCAGCCTGCGCGCTGCCTTCGCCCCGGCCCGCGAGCCCGGGAACGAAGCGCGCCATTCCCGGAATGATAGACGCGCCGCCTCTGGTTGTACCACCCTCGAATTCAGGTTCGCGAGTGAGTTCTCGAGTAAGTTCTCGAGCGAGTTTCAGGTCAGCAAGGCGCGCTGCGCGGCGTCGGATATAACGAGGTGGAAACTTGGTCTGGGGCCGTGTTGCCCATAGTAGAAGAGCCGTCTCGGCTCTTCTACCCCCGGGGGCCCGGGCCTGCGGCCCGGAGGAAGCGGCGGGACGCCGCTTCTACTTTCAAGCTTCAGGTCAGCGCTCAGGCGTGGTGGTTGCGGGCACGGAGCCGGCATAGCAGCCGCGGTTCGGCCGGTTCGCGGCGTAGGGGTTGCCGGCGATGTCGGCCGGGACGCATTGCAGCGGGATTCCGGAGCCGACCGCCGGGCAATCCGCGCGCAGCCTGAAATCGTTTGTCTCGGGGTCCGCGAACGCGCCGGCGCCCGTGGTGGTTTCCGTTCCCATGCCCGACTTGGGGTTGAGGAAGTGGTTAACGGCGATCCGGATACCCGTCGTATCGCCGCCGTTGTGCCGGCCCATGCCGGTGAACAGGCCATTGAGCACGTGGCAGTTGCGCGCCTTGAGATCGTCGCGCCAGAGCCATGTCTGGTTCGGCACGGTCAGGTGCAGCCACAGCACGTGGTCCATGCCGCCGGAGTACTGGCTCAGGTAGCCGCCCGCGCGCTTGTCGAACACGCAGTTCACGAACGCCGAATCGCGGAGGTTCTCACCGAAGAAGCCCTGGCTGTCGCAATCGAACCCGGCGCAGTTGTAGATGATGCACGTCTTGTACTTGTCCGCCGCGCCGGTGTGCGACTGGTGCCAGTCGGGATGCGCGCCGGTCTTGCCCGCACTGATGTCGCGCACGACCACGTTGATGGCGGTTCGCGCGCTGGTGAGCGCATCGGACGTGATCTTCTCGATCAGGTGCCCGCGCAGCAGCCTGGCGCCGGGCCCGTTGTCCATGTCGACGGTCTTGCCGCCGGTAATGTAGGCCTCGTAGCGGTTGCCGAAAGCGTTGCCCCCGCCTTCCCAGCGGCCCTTGCGGTTCGTGAATGTGCAGGCGTCGCACCACACCATGGTGCGGCCGTTCTCGCCGCACAGGATGGTGTTGTACTTGCGGTCGGGCGGGTTGGCGAACAGGGTCACCTGCCGGAAGCAGAGCCGTTCGGTCGACGGCCGGCCGGCGCCGATCCAGACTTCTTCCGGTTTCACGCCCGGCGCCGGCGTGATCACGGTCCAGAACGTCCTGTTCAGTCCGCCGCCGAGCGCGTGCGGCGAGTAGTGGCCGGGCATGAGGCAGACGGTTCCTCCGTCGCGCGTCTTGCGGGCCGCCGCGGCCAGGGTCTTGAACGGCTTGCTCCGGGTCCCGTCCCCGCTCGCATCGTCCCCGCCCTTCGCGTCGGCCCAGACGGCGGCGTCGGATGCGGTGCGGCCCGCGGACCGGGGCTTCACATGCAGGGGCAGGGGCCCCAGCTTGGTCGTGATATGACCGGCGCCCAGGGGCTCCGCCTCGGCATGCACCTCGACCGGGCCGGCCGGCAGTCCGGCCGGATCGAGCGTGAACCAGAACTCCCACACCCCCGACTGCGGGTTGAACGTGGGGGCTTGAACCGTTCTGGTCAGCAGCGGCTCGGCGGCGCCGGCCGCGGTGACCCGGAAACGGACCTGCGCGCCGGTTTCGTGGAAGGCGACGACCCCGACGTTAAACGGTTTGTCGACGAGCTGATGCGGCACGACATCCCAGTCGGCGATGACGCGCGTGCCCGGCTCGGCCGCCGGCGCCGGACTCGCCGGCTGCCCGGCAACCCCCGCGGCCAGCAGCGCGCACACCAGTCCGGCGGCCGGCCCGATCCCCCATCGCGGCATGGTTCCTGTCATGCTCGGGTCTCCTCCCTTCAGACGATCCGGTGCGAGTCGTTCGGTGCAGAGAGGACCATAGGCTCTACCGCGCGGCAACTCAAGAAAGAGTTGGCCGTACGCTGTTCCGGCCACCAACAGATTGACGGAGGAGATTTCGAGCCAGCCCCGGACCCCTGTCTCGAAGCTGCTCATCAAAATCGTTGAGCCTGTCGAAAAAGACGGCTCGCGAGACGCTCGCCCTCCAAGCATACGATATTGTGCACAAAATGGAGGGCGAGCGTCTCGCGAGCCGTCTGGGGGCACCGGACGGCTCTCTTTCGACAGACTCGTTACCGGCACAAGAACTCGAGATTTCGCGGGTCATAATCGCACTCGTAATCTCCCATCAAACGCGGAGCGGGAACGCAACGCAGCCTGGCTGCGCCACGACTTCGCCCTCGTGCCGCGTGGCTTCCGCCGTTGCTCTGCGAGCTATGGCGGACAAGTCGTCGGGCACCGCCGGGATTGGAGATTACGAGTGAGATTAAGACCTGAGGCGGCCGCACCTCATGCCGGCGGCGAGTGTGTGTGCGGGCGGGAAGGAACACGGGAGGCACAGGGCAGGCACGGGGAGAGTCTGGACTCATATCCGGGCCGCCGCCGCTCAAGTGCCATTTGCCGAAGCGGGCCGTCGCGTAACCGGCCTGTTTCAACTTGCTCGAGCATTGCCGGAAGTCCGGTCGGGCCGGGCACACGCAGAGCCTGTATCCGTGCAGGAAAGCTGCTGCGTCCCGGCCGGGGGCAGACCGGCTGGCGGGCGGCGCGGTGGGTGACAGGGGCGGGAATGGCCGCTCAGGGCCGGGGCGGCGGTGGAGGCGTGCCGCCTCGGTCCAACTCCTCGCTGACGACGCGCACGAGATCGGGATGGCCGACGAAGGTGGCGGCGAACGCGATCATGATCGTGTCGCTTCCGGACGAGCCGGCGATCCGGATCTCCTGGCGCAGGCGCTCGGGCGATTTGAGCAGGCCGTTCTTCTCGAAGATCCCGATGAAGGGCACGTGCGTGTTGTTCGGCACGTAGGTGCCCTGCGCGGCCCTGTAGACCCGCGCCTTGTGATACATCTTTTCGGGCGACCAATAGGGCTTGAAGAACCACGCCGTCGTCTGGCCGCAGTAGTCCACGGGCAGCCGGTTCCCGTAGAGCGGGTTCGGGTCGAAATCCGGATAGATGTGGCACGCGAGCTTCAGACCCGGCTTGACCGCCAGGACGGCTTCTCTGGCCTGGGCGACCCAATCCACAAGCGACTGCTCCGAGAACTCGGCGCGCACCATCTCCTCGGAGTGGGGCAGGCGCCCCTCGCGTTTCCGGAGCCGCGCGGCGAATTCCGCCCGCTTCGCGTTCGAGTGTTCGCAGAAGCAGGCGTGGTAGTTGCGATAGCCGACGTAGTCCAGCGCGATCCCGGCAATAGCGTAGTTGCGGGCGAGCTCCTGCAGGATCCGCTTCTCGAAGTCGACGAGCCCATGGTCCGGGCACAGCCACTGCCCGTAGTGAACGTTGTGCCGGTCGGGCGTCAGCCTGGGCGCATGCATCAGACGGTCCTCTTCCGGCAGGATCGTCTGGGCCTGCTCCGGGTGCTGCTCGAAGTACGCCTTGGGCGGGACCCAGAGGTTCATGGTCCACGCGTAGACCCGGATGCCGTGCTTGCCGGCCGCGTCGATCACCGCCTGCAGCGGGTCGGCCAGCTTGGCTTTCGGCACCTTCTTCAGGATCGCGCTCTTGTACCAGCATTGGCCGCCGCTGCGGGTGACCTGGACGAGCAGCGCGTCAACGTGCATCTCGTGGGCGAGCCGAACGATATCGTCGACCTCCGCGGCGGTGTTCGGCGCGTTGGCCCACAGCGCGCGCCACCGGAAGCTCGCCTTGGGCAGGCGCTCGAGTTTCCGGGCCAGGTTCCCGCGCTTCCCGCCGAAGACGGTGTAGCCCCACCTGTCCGTCCGGTGGCAGTTCACTTCGCCGGTCTTCGGCCAGGTCCAGTATTGGGTCGTTTCCGCATCGCGCGCGGTGCGATAGCGCCGTGCCAGGTGCATCCGCCACACGTCGCCCTCGTTCGGCGGACAGCTCATCTTCCCGGCAAACGGCTTGATGGCCGAGAACGGGATCGCCATTTCAACCGTCCAGCCCTTATCGACATCGCCGGGCTCGTTCAGCGTGCCGTGCACCCGCACCGCGGTTTTCCAGCCCGCGCAGGTCCAGTCGTAGATGGACCCCCGCGCGCGCTGCGCCTTGTAGCCGAGCGATTCCAGGCCGAGCTTGTCCAGGACGACCCGGCTGCACGTGCGCGGGATCAGCAGATCGGCCTGGTTGTTCAACGGGTTGCCGTGCAGTTCGATGTAGTCTTCCGAGTCGCCGTTCGGATCGATGAACACTTTCACGAAGCTCTCGTCGAACGGTGAGTTGCGCGCCCCGAACATGCACGCGTCGCGCACGCCGGCTTCGGCCCACACGTTCGGGTCGGCGACCTCGTAGCCGACATACAGATACGCGTCGTCCCAGAGCAACCTGGCCGTGACGGGATAGACGGGCGGCTCGCCCGTGACCAGGTCTTCGAAGACGGGGGAGGGGATGTCCTGCCACGCCGCTTCGTCCAGGTTGCCGTCGACGACGATGGGCCCGGCCGCCCTGTGGCAGACATACACGTTCCGCGGCAGCGACTCTTCGCTCATGACCTCGTCTCCTCCCGCGGCAGCGGCCAGCAGGAGTATGGCCGACCCGGTGAGCAGCGCGCGCATGGTTCGGTTCCTCCTCCAGAACGGTAGCCACACCGTCTCGGCGCCGGAATACACGATCCCGCCCAAAGCATGGACATTTCTGCCGATATTGCATATTATTCAACCGTGAAGAAGACGATCGAGTATGTGTTTCATCCGGATGTGCAGAAGATTCTGGACCATTTCTGCGGGTTGTTCGGGATCCGGATCATTTTTCATGCCGCCGCGGGCGGCGAGGTACGGGTGGGCCAGGCGAAGCCCAGTTGCCGCTATTGCGAGTTGCTGCTGGACAAACTCGGCTACAAGGAGACATGCAACGCACTGAACCGGGTCAAGCGTGCGGAAGCGGCGGAGGCCGGCGACCTGGTCGCGTACGAGTGCCACGGCGGCATGACGGAGGCGATGATGCCCGTTCATTCGGGCGACTGTCTGATCGGCTTCGTGATGGTGGGCCAGTTCCGCTCGGGCAGGCACAAGGCCTGCCCGGCGCGTGTGAAGGCGGCATGGCGTGCGCGGCACGGCACGGCGGAGCTGGAATCGGCGTTTCAGGAGACGCCCTACATCCCGGCCGACAAGCTGGACCATCTGTTGAACATGTTCCGGTTTCTGGTCGCCTACATCGTGGCGCAGCAACTGGTGCAGGCTCGCACGGGGAACCGGCTGGCGCCGGTGCTGGCGTATTTACGCGAACATGTCGATCGGCCCGTTTCGCTTGGCGAGCTGGCGGCCTTGTGTCGGCGCAGTCCCACGACGATATCGCACCTGTTCAAGGCGTCGTTCGGCAGGGGGTTCAAGCAGATTCAGATCGAGATGAAGATGGACAGGGCGGAGCGCCATTTACGGAGTGCGCCCGGCATGACCGTGCGCGAAGCGGCGTTCAAGCTGGGGTACCGGGACCCGTTCTACTTCTCGCGCCTGTTCAAGAAGCACAAGGGCTACCCGCCGAGCGCGTGCGTGGGGAAGAAGGCGTAGCGGAGCCCGCGGTCTTTCAACCCGGTTTCCGGCGCCATGTCGTTCCTGATCGAATTCTCGAGGCACCTCCGGTTCAACCGCCACACCGGCGCGTACGAGGAGTACGCCCCGCATCACAGCGCGTTGTCCGCGCAGGAGGCGCTCTGGGCCTTCTGGGACTATCTGTGTCGCGAGTAGGCCCGGCTTCACCGACTGCGTGCCGCCCGGCGGGCTGCGTGCCGCGCATCGGCTTTCCGGCTTGCCTGATCCCGCCTCTTTGGGTATGCTCTTTTGCATGACGTGCTTCCTGAGGCCGTTCTCGGCCGGACGTACCCCTACGGCCCGAAAAGCGATTTCCTGCCCGTTGTCTGCTGCGCTCATTCTGGCGGGTGTTACCGTCGCGAGCGCTGCAACCAATCTCTGGCCGTGGTCTCTGCAGGCACGGCTCCTGCCGGGCGACCCGGGTTCTCCCGACTATTTCGGGCAGCGCGTGGCGCTGGACGGGGACACGCTGATTATCGGCGACGAGATGGACGACAGCCCGACGTCCGACGCGGGGTCGGCGTATATCTTCACGCGCCGCAACGGCCTGGTCTGGTCGCAGAAGGCGAAGCTGACCGGCTCGGACACGACGACCGGCGATCATTTCGGCAGCGCCGTGGGGGGGTCCGGCTCCAACGTGGTTGTCGGCGCCTATTCGGACGACCTGCCCGGCCAGTCCGACGCGGGGTCCGCCTACGTGTTCGAGTATGACGGCACGACGTGGACGCAGCGGGCCAAGCTGGTCGCCTCGGATTACAGCAGCGGCGACAATTTCGGGTTGGCGGCGGACATGGACGCGGACACGATTGTCGTGGGCGCGCCGCACAACGACCATCCGGTATCCGGCACCGACGCCGGAGCCGCCTATGTCTTTGCCCGTTCCGGCACGAACTGGCTGGAACAGGCGGTCCTGCTCGCATCCGACCGTTCGGAGTACGACTACTTCGGGGACGCGGTAGCGGTCGAGGGCGACACCCTCGTGGTGGGGGCCTGGCAGGCGGACAACGCGGGCGCGAACTTCTCAGGGGCGGCGTACGTCTTCGTGCGGTCCGGCACGAACTGGTCGCAGCAGGCGCGGTTGGTGAGCGGCGATATCCTGGCGGGCGACTCGTTCGGCCGGTCGGTTGCGGTCAGCGGCGACACGATTGTGATTGGAGCCGACGGGTGCGATGCGCCCAGCCTTTCGGACAGCGGGGCGGCCTACGTGTTCACGCGCACCGACACGAACTGGACGCAGCAGGCCAAGTTGATCGCCTCCGACCGCGCGGCCTACGACTATCTCGGCACGAGCGTTTCGGCCTGCACCAACCTGGCGGCGGCTTCCACTTACCAGCGACTTCCGTTCGGGGCGGCGTACGTGTTCGCTCGCTCGGGCACGAACTGGACGGAGCAGGCGTGCCTGGTCCCCACCAACGTGGTTTACGGGCACGGGTATGCGAAAGCCGTCGCGTTGTCGGGCGAAACGCTCGCCGCGACGGCCTACGCCGACGATACGGAAGCGGGCGACAATGCCGGGTCGGCCTATGTGTTGGCGCTTGACGACGATCAGGACGGCCTGAGCGACGGCTTCGAGCAGAGCTGGGGTTCGTTGCCGAACGATCCGGACAGCGACGACGACACTCTGTCGGACTACGACGAGTATCTGGCCGGCTCCAGCCCGACCGACGGCGGCTCGACGGGCTTCCTGATGGACGGCATTACGCGTATGGACGGCGGCACCGGTGTTGTCATGACATGGACGGGCCTGGCTGACCGGCTGTACGACGTGGAGCAGACGGCGGAGCTGACCGGCGAATGGAGTACGGCCGAGTCCGATCTGCCCGGCGCGGGCGCTGCGATTTCCTACACCAACACGGATTTGGCTACGAACGGTTTTCTGCGCGTCAACGTGCGCCTGGCGCCGTGAGCCACCGGCCGGCCGCCTTGTTCTCACATCCGTTCTGCGATTCGGTGACGGCGCGACATTCGATGAAAACCTTGACCGTAATCCTGGGCGGGCTGCTCGCGGCGAATGCCTCGGCCTTCGACCTGTCGAAGGCCGACTGGTGCCTTCATCTCGATCCCGGCGGTGCGAAGAGCCTGGCGCAGGTCGAGCAGTTGGCGGGGCCCGCCTGGCAGCCCGTACGGGTCGGCAAATTCTGGCACGACCAGGGCATGGGCGCCGAGCCTGCGGCGGACGCCGAGCCCGGCACGGATGTGGCCTGGTACCGGTGCGAATTCCAACTGCCGGCCGCGCTGGCCGGCGAGAGCCTGCTGTTGTGCATGGGCGCCGTCGACGATCTGGACACCACCTTCCTGAACGGGCGCAAGGTGGGCGAGACGGGCAAGGACACCAAGCGGTACTGGTCGGCGCCGCGCCGGTATCCGGTTGACAGGAGCGTGTTGCGCGACACGGGCCCGAACGTGTTGCTGGTGCGCGTCGTGAACCTCCGGGACAAGGGCGGGATCAGCGTGTTGCCGGTCGAGCTGCTGGCGGAGGAGGCGATCGCGCGGCACGAGGCGCGAATCAAGGCGTTCAACCCGCTGAACCTGCGCCTGTACACGCAAGAGGTCGTGATCGTGTATGCGAGCGCGGATGAGGCGGCCGCGGCCGAGCTCGCGATCGCGCCGCTGCCGGGCGACAAGACGTGGGCGTTTTCCGGGCGCTGGGACGACTGTAACTGGGAACACCTGCAGATGAAGAAGCGGATGCAGACGCACGGCTACAAGGCGACATTCTATCTCAACTCCGGGGTGCGCCAGGAGCCGTTCGGGCTCAGCCGCTTCATCGCCGAGCCGGGCAGGAAGCTCTGTGCCGACGGGTTCAGCCTGGGCGGGCACGGCCTGCGGCATCGGAGCCTGCCCAATCTGGACCGCAACGAACTGCTGTTCGAGATCGCGGCGGACCGGATCAACATCGAGCAGGTCACCGATCGCCCGGTGAACTCGTTCTGTTTCGCAGGCAGCGGCTACGGGCAGCGTCACGACCGCGCGACGCGCGCGGACGTGGCGGAAGCGGTGATCCGCGCGGGCTACCATCATACGCCCACACCGATCTTCGCGCGCACCGAGCCCGGAAACGCGTCGGTGCTCGTTTCGACCGTGAATCTCATCGCGCCGGGCGACAAGGAGGCCGATCCGGGCAAGTTCGACTGGCAGCTTCGGAAGGTCCTGTCCGACCCGCGTCTGCGCGAGGCGAACCCGAACCTGACCGTCGGCATCCACGTCTGGCACACGGACGAGGGCTGGTCGAACCTGGAGAAGAGCCTCGCGAAGTACGCGGGCAACCCGGACTGGTGGTACTGCAACCAGACGGAATACGCGGCGTACCGCTACCAGAGTCTTCACAACAGGCTCGAGAAGAGTTCCACGGCAGGCGCCCGGGCGGCCTACCGGCTCACGCGCCCGCTGCCCGGCAGTCTGGGCGGGGACGTGCCGCTCACGGTTCGGATCCGGAACGCGCGCGTGAACGAGGCGTTCCTGGCCGGCGCGCCGCTCGCGGTGAAACGCGACGATGCGCGCGTTCTGGTCGGCGTGCCGAACGATCCGGACGCCGGCCTGCCGCAGCGGATCGACCACATCGAGAACGCCGACAACAGCGCCGCGCCCGCCGCGGCGCACGTCTCCGGCGATTTCGAGGGGGTCTGCTTCTTTGCGCACGCCGACGAAGCGGCCGGCACGCTGGAGCTGCTTGCGCGGAACGACGGCCCCGCGCCGCTTGACCGGATCGTCGCCACGCTGCGCCTGCCCCTGCTTTACACGGACGGCGTCCGGTACGCGCCGCTGGAGGACCTCGCGCCGGGCGCATCGAAGCGGTACAGCCTCGCACTCGGCCCGAGGCGCGAAGAGCCCCTGTACCGCAGAGGCAGAGCCTACTACGTCGCGCAGATCGATTTCCGGCTCAACGGCGTGCCGGGCCGGATCTACGCCACCACACGCTGTCGGCCCGGCGAACAGGCAAAGTAGAAGCGGCGTCTCGCCGCTTCCCCCGGCGGCACGACGTGCCGCCGGGGGTGTGCCCGGGGGCGGGGAAGCGGCGAGACGCCGCTTCTACTGAAATGGAGGGCATGATGGCCAACGCGAAGGTTGTGCTTGCCGCGGTGGGCGATGTGTCGTTCAGCGGCGTACCCGGCGATGCGGTTCGCGCGAACGGGCATGCGTTTCCGTTCGAGAAGATCAGGCCCTGGCTGGCCGAAGCGGACATCCGGTTCGGGAACATGGAGTCGATCCTGTTCCCCGCCGATTTCCCGGCGGCGGAACTCGACCCGAAAGGGTTGACCTGCGAGGATTCCGTAGCGCCGTCCCTGCGCGAGGCGGGCTTTGACGTGATGAACCTGGCGCAAAACCACGTGCTGGACTGCGGGACCCGGGGCCTGCAGCACACGCGCAAACGGCTGGCCGAGCTGGGGATCGGAACGTTCGGGGCCGGGCTGACGCCCGAGGAAGCGCGCCGGCCGCTCGTCCTGGCGCGCAACGGCCTGCGCATCGGGTTCCTGGGCTACCAGGAAGACTGCAACTACACCTGCGGCCATGTGGGGGCGGGGCCGGCGTACCTGGTTGAGGCGCACGTGCTGGCGGACCTGCGCGCGTTGCGTCCGCAGGTTGACGTGCTGGTGCTCAGCATGCACTCCGATCTCGAGTTCATGGAGACGCCCGCAGTCTGGCGCCGGGACCTGTCGCGCCGGCTCGCGGCGGCGGGTGCGGACCTGATCCTGCACACGCACCCGCACGTGCCGCAAGGCGTCGAGCGGCGTGGCCGCAGCCTGATCGCCTACAGTCTGGGCAACTGTCTGTTCGCGGCGCATTCCAGCGAGTACATGAAGGCCCATGCGCCGCATACCGCGCATGCGTTTGTCCTGCGCGTGACGCTGTCGAGCGAGGGTGCGGGCGAGTTCGAGCGGCTCCCGTTCGAGATCGGGGAGCCGCCCGAAGAACGGCCGGTTCCCATGACGGGCGCGCGGCTGGCGGCGGGCCTGGCGTACCTCGCGCAGCTCGATGCCGCGCTGGCCGACGAGGCGGCGGTGCGTGAGAACTGGCGCCGCAAGTGCCTCCAGATGCTCGGGTCCTGCCTGCGCCGGGCGGCGGGGCTTACGCCGGAGCAGTTCATGGAACGCTGGGGCTGGATCCTGCTCGGGATCCAGGAGAACCGCTCCTGGATGGCGGAGTTGGGGACGATGGCCATGGAGCAATTCGAGCGGCAGGCCGCGGCGCCCAAGCCGTCGCTCGAGTACCGCCGCCCGCGCGCCTTGTACGGTTAGACGGCTCGCGCGTCTTGCGCCTGCGGCGAACGCGTGATCACGACCGCGCGCGGGCCGCGCGCCGGAAGAAGAAGGCGGTGGCGGCCCGGGCCGGTTGCCCGTCGATCTCCAGGACGGGATAGGCCAGGAAGTTGATCGGGCCGGCCGCCGGGCCCGGCTCGACGATGAGGTCGCGGCCGCGGCTGAACTCGATGCGGTTGGCGGGATGATGGCCGAAGTAGTAGATGCTGAGCGCGGTGTACTTGTCCGCTTCGCTGATATCGACAGGCCACCATTTCCCCTCCGCGTAAAACTCGGCCCAGCAGTGATAGCCGTCCACGCCGCCCTCGTCGCGTTCGGAGGGCAGCGCGGCGCCGATCGCGAAGCGGGCGGGAATACCGGCGGCCCTGGCGAGCGCGATGAAGTAGGCGTGGAAGTCGGTACAGTTCCCGTAGAGCGTATGGCAGGCGTAGACGGCGTCGCCCTTGCCCCAGCCGTCCCCGTACTTCATGTACCGCATCTGGTCGATCACCGTGTCATAGATGGCCCTGGCCCGCACCAGCGCGCCCTGCTTGCCCTCGACAACGCGGCGGACCGCTTCCGTGAACCGCGGGTCGGCGGGCACCAGGCTTTCCGGTTTGAGATAGCGTTCGGGTTCGTCCAAGGCGGCTTCGTATGCGCCCTTCTCCAGGCGGACCACGTGAAAGCGCAATTCGATGGCGGCCCCGCTGTGCTCGGGGCCGAGCGCCATATAGAGGACCTTGTTCCCGTGCGCGTGCTCGCTCAGGATCCTGTGCGGAGCCGGCGCGTCAATGCCCTGCACCGTCACGGTCTGAAACGCGTCCGACTGCGGCATCGGGAGCCAGGCGGCGGCCGGTCCGTCGATTTCGGGCAGTGTCGCGCGATAGACGAACTCGAACTCGTCGCGCCCACGCACCAGGCCGAGCAACTGATGCGAGGCGCCGTCAACCGGCACACGGCCCCACGTCTTGTCCGGCTGCTGTTCCCAGAGATAGAGCGGCTGCCCGTTGACCTTGTGGACCATCGTTTCGGTGACGGTCATCGAACCCGGCCGGCCGGCGAGGAAGAAATCAACGTCGTAGAACTCGCCGTCGCGCCCGGCCAGGTCCACGCAGGCGAAATGGTTCGTCGGGCTCAGGGTCGCGAGGTATTCGACGTGCACGCGGACCAGCCGCAGCTGGAGCGTCTTCGCTCCGAACGGGATCGTGAAATAGCCGCCGCCGCGACGGACCTGCTCTTGAATGTGGTGCTCGATGCCGGCCTGGATGTCGGCCGTGACCACGCCGTACCGCGATTCGCTCGCACGGCTGCCCGCCGCCCGCAGCCGTTCCCGGTTGCAGCCCGTCAACAGGGCGCCGGCCGACAAGAACGCGGCCGCCGCCGCGGCCGCGGTGAGCCCGGCCACGCGCCGGTTCCGTTTCGTTCTCATGGCGTCCTCCGCGTGTTCACATGCCGGTTCAGGCCGTCTCGCGCGCCGGAGTGCCGGCCGCATTCGCTTCGCTGCGGCGGCGGAAGCCCCGGCGAAGGTGCGGGCTCGAGCCGGTTTCAGTGGGCCGGATGATCCTTCGGTTTGGTGTCGGCCGGATGCTCGGGTTGGGCCGCCTTCTTCTCCGGGCCCTGCGCCTTGTCCGTGCGCTCCGTTCTGCAGCCGCTCAGCGCGGCGGCGAGCGTCGTCACGAACACCAGGACCAGCAGCATACTCACCGCGTTTCCGACGTGTTTCATGGCTCGTTCCTCCCCTTTTCCTCTCGGTTCGTTCACCACGCCTATTACAGCTCAGTCGCAGTCCCGTCGTGGAACTTACGGGTACAGCGGCGCCGATCGCAAACCCAGTGCTTTCGCGTGCACGAGGCGGCGCCTGGTCATTCGCGGCTCGCGAGGACGCTCGCCCTTCTGCCGCACAGCCCGGGACAGGCGCGAACACACTGGAGGGCGAGCGTCCTCGCGAGCCGCATGGTCCAGACAGTACGCCGATTGACGGCCGCCGCCTCCGCATGGCGGGCCGGGCTTGACGGTTACCGGGCAGCGGCCTGGCGCGCGGACCGTGGCGCGGCGCGCCTCTCGAAGGCATTCGGGCGATCACAGTCTGTCTGCCCTCCCAGCTTGGCTCGCGCCGTGGCGCATGGTATGCTCCGCGCGAGGGTCGGGCCTCGGATTGGCCGCGGCGCGATGGCGCGGGCGGCGCGCGCATGCGTGTTCGGTCGCCGGACAAGAACCGACCGGAAAAGGAGACTGCAGGATGAGAACCGGGCTTGGAGTGCGGATCGTTATGAAAGCGGGTGTGTTTCTGGCGGGCGCGTGTGCGGCATGTGGGCAAGGGTCGCTCACGCCGCCGGGCGCGCCGGCCCCGATGTTGCGGACGCTGGAGCAAGTCGAACCGCGCACGCCCATATCGGGTATACCGGTTACGATCAGTACGCCGGGCGCCTACTATCTGACCACGAACCTGACCGGCACGGCGGGGCAGAACGGCATCACGATCAGCGGCAGCGACATCACGCTCGATCTGAACGGGTTCGCGCTCATCGGCGGCAGCGGCTCGCTGGCGGGTGTGCAGGTGAGCGGCGCGCGCAACAACATCACGGTCCGGAACGGGACCGTGCGCGAGTGGGGCGCATTCGGCGTGGCGGCGGACTGGGCGTCCAACAGCCGGTTCCAGGATCTGGCGGCGTACACGAACGGGTTTGACACATCCGGGTTCGGCCTTTATCTCGGGTCGGACTCCAGCATCACGCGCTGTCTGGCGCGGAACAACCAGTATGGCATCGCGACGGGCGACAGATGTTTCCTCGCCGAACTGGTCGCGTGCGGCAACACATCGCGAGGGGTCTGGCTCTCATCGGGATGCACCCTCACCCGCTCGACCGTGGGCGAGAACGGGTCGGACGGCGTCGTGGCGGACGACGGGTGCACGGTGACGGACACGACCGCGTACGGCAACGGAAGCAACGGCATTGAGACGCGGGCCGGTTGCACCGTCACCCGCTGCACGGCCTATGACAACGGGTCGCTCGGCATCGTCGTGGGCGACGGCTCGACCGTCACCGACTGTTCGGCCGCCCGGAATGCGAACGACGGGATCACGGGCTATCAGGGCTGTACGATCAAGAACTGCACCGCGTTCACGAACCGGGTCGGCATCGTGCTGGGCGACAGCAGCACGGTCAAGGATTGCACGGCCGCGCTGAACTCGCAGGACGGGATCCAGGCGCCGTACGGCTGTTACGTGGTCGGGAACCAGAGCGACATGAACCTGGCGGCCGGCATCCACGTGACGGGCCGCGAATGCCGGGTCGAGGGCAACAACGTCAGCAACAACGCGCGCGGCATCGACGTGGACGGCGACCGCAACCTGATCATCCGCAACAGCGCGCGCGACAACGGCGGGCTGAACTACGAGATCGTCGAGAGCAATCGGGTCGGCGTGATCGCCTTGCCGCCGCTCAGCGGCGACATCTCCGGCGATACCGACCCCGACGCCCTGGGTATGGGCAGCACCGATCCGTGGGCGAATATCGCGTATTGAGCGGGGGCGCTCAGGGAGAGTAGACTGCACGTTGCTCCTTCACCGCGAATCCGATCTTCTTGGGCGGCGGTTCCGGTAAGGCGGGCGGATCGATCACATCCATGATTCGCTGCAGGATGTCAACGATGGCGGCCTCCTGCACATCCAGGCGTTCCTTGAGTTCCTTCTCGAGTGCCGCCAATTTCGCGGCAAGATCGCGCGTATCGGCCAGCGCCGCCCGCATGCGGACGAAGGCTCGCACAACAAAAACACTCATCTGCACAGCGCGCGGGCTCCGCAGCACGTTCGCGGCCATGACCGCGCCGTGTTCGGTGAACGCATATGGCAGCGTCCGACGCCCCCCGCGCCCAGTCTTTGACATCGCATTTTGCGATGTCAAAAATTGAAACTCCCGCGGCGTGAGCCGGAACATGAAGTCGGCGGGAAAACGATTCCGATTTCGCTTCACGGCCTCATTGAAGCGGAAGGTCGGTACCCCATAGATCTTCGCCAAGTCCGAATCCAATATCACTCGTCTTTCACGAATCTCGAGAATGCGCGGCACAACCCTCAAGTCCCAACACTGATTCGGCTTTCTCGCCATCGCGCTACCCCTTTCTCCAGGCCCGTAAGTCACGTCCTGCACGAGCTTGTTGCCATTCGCCGCGGAGGACAGGCCCGCTCAGAGGTCAGATCCCATGCCCGTCCCCCGCGTCATCTATTCCGGCTCCGCTGCGGGTGCCGTAGCCGAGGCGGGCTTCGGCCGGAGCCACCGCCATGCGACCCAGGCCCATATGGCGCTGATGCCGAGCACGCCGATGCCGGCGATGACGGTGCCGACCGTCACATCATGCTTGAGCGCGCGCCAGCGCAGCAGGATATGCCACCAGTCATGCTCGCCGCCGCCCACGAGCGGAATGCGCTGCGCGCGCGCGTCGGCGGCGTAGCGCGCGATGTTGAAGAAGTTCTGGAAGAACCAGACCGAGCCGACGGCGAAGGAGAGCGTCGCGCGCCGGCGCCAGAACTCGACGGCAACGACCAGCGGGAAGACGAGCTGGCCGAGCGTGCCGCCGTAGAGCGCCATGGTCTTGCCGAACAGCCCGAACACCGGGTGACCCGCCTCGTGGAACAAGAGATTGGCGCCGTCGAGCAACGGCACCCAGCCGCGCGGGGGCAGCAGTTCGGCCACGCCCAGCGCCGCGACCGCGGCCGAGAAAACGATGAAACGGGTTCGGGTTACCGGTGTCCAGTCCATGATTGTATGAGGATACACGCCCGCGCGAGCTTGGCAACCCATTCGTTACAGACAGTTGCCCGCGGTTCCGCTTGCTTTGCGCCGGCAAAACGGGGATAGTCTCGGCCGGCGGACGGAGGGAACTCTCATGCCGGGCGAATACGTGTTCAGTCTGGAACGTATGACGAAACAGTACGGCTCGACCATGGTTCTGGACAACATCTCGCTCGCCTTCTTCTTCGGGGCGAAGATCGGGGTGATCGGCGGGAACGGGTCGGGCAAGTCGTCGCTGCTCCGCATTCTGGCCGGGCTCGACACGGAGATTCTGGGCCAGGCGCGCATCGCGCGGCAGGTCAAGGTGGGGTATCTGTCGCAGGAGCCGCAGCTCGACAACAGCCGCACGGTGGCGGAGAACGTGAACGACGGCGCCGCGGCCGCGCAGGCGGTTGTGGACCGGTACGACGCGGTCTGCGAGCAACTGGGCGCGGATCTGCCGCGGGCGGAGTCGGAGAAGTTGAACGCGGAGCTCGGCCGGCTGCAGGAGACGATCGAGCGGTTCGACCTGTGGGAGCTGGACCACTCGCTGGAGATGGCGATGGAGGCGCTGCGCCTGCCGCCCGGCGACTCGGCGGTGACGCACCTCTCGGGCGGCGAGCGGCGCCGGGTGGCGCTGTGCCGGCTGCTCGTCTCGGCGCCCGACGTGCTGCTGCTCGACGAGCCGACCAACCATCTGGACGCCGATTCCGTTGCGTGGCTCGAGCAGTACCTGGTCCGGTTCCCGGGCACGCTCGTGGTGGTGACGCACGACCGCTACTTCCTGAACAACGTGACCGAGTGGATCCTGGAACTGGAGGGCACGCGCGCCATCCCGTTCAAGGGCAACTACGAGGCGTGGCTGGCGCAGAAGGAAGCGCTGCTGGAACGGGACCGCAGCCGGCAGGTCGCGCGGCGGAAGCTGATCCAGCAGGAGCTGGCCTGGGTGCGCATGAGCCCCGCCGGCCGCCACGCGAAGGGCAAGGCGCGGCTCAAGCGCTACGACGAACTGGTCGCGCAGCAGGTGGACACGCGCGAGGACAACCTCGAGATCCAGATCCCGCCCGGCCCGCGGCTGGGCGAGCTGGTCGTGCGCGCGCGGAACCTGACGAAGGCGTACGGCGACCGGCTGCTGATGGAGAACGTGGAGTTCGACCTGCCGCGCGGCGGGATCGTCGGGGTGATCGGCGGGAACGGCGCGGGCAAGACGACGCTGTTGCGGATGATCACCGGCGAAGAGCAGCCGAGCGCCGGCGAGCTGACCGTCGGCCCGACGGTCAAGCTCGCCTACGTGGACCAGTCGCGCGACAGCCTGGACGGCGCGCACACGGTCTACGAGGAGATTTCGGGCGGGGAGGAGACGCTCGAGCTGGGCGGGCGCCGCATGAACAGCCGCGCGTACTGCAACCGGTTCAACTTCCGCGGGGCCGACCAGCAGAAGCGGGTCGGCGACCTCTCCGGCGGCGAGCGCAACCGCGTGCACTTGGCCAAGCTCCTGCGCGGGGGCGGGAACCTGTTGCTGCTGGACGAACCGACCAACGACCTGGACGTCACCACGCTGCGCGCGTTGGAGGAGGGGCTCACGTCGTTCGGCGGCTGCGCCGTGCTCGTCAGCCACGACCGCTGGTTCCTGGACCGGGTCGCGACACACCTGCTCGTCTTCGAGGGCGAAAGCACGGTCTCCTGGTTCGAAGGCAACTACCAGGCCTACCACGAGCAGCAGCGCCGCCTGCTCGGGGACCGGGCCGACCAGCCGCGCCGCGTCCGGTTCCGGCCCGTCAGCCCCGCGTGAGGGCAGCCGGAGCGCGGCTTGCTTGCATGGCGAACAACGAGGCTGTCGAAAGACGCCCCCCGCTCGTCGGCCCGGACGGAGCCGGGCCCCAGGAGGACGCGTTTGTCTCCTGCGGAGGGCCGGCCTCTCCGCGCCGGACAAATCTTCGACGCGTCGGCCGCTGACTTCTTCGACAGGCTCAACGCCTGTCCTGCCGTGTTTCCCGTCCTTTCCGGTGCAACAGGCGCCCATGCGCCATATTCTCTAATAAATCATTTGCAATAAAGAGCGTAATGTGCTTTTATTTGCATACAAAATGAAGACAGCAACGGTCCGGAGAAGACGCGGGCAGGCGGCCGCATTTGTTGAGGACAGAGCGGCTGAAGGGCGGGCTGCTTTTCCGCTGGCGGAGCTGACCGACGCGACAGGGCTGTCGGCTATTGCGGCGGTCAATCAACTGAGGCGACTGGGCAATCGGGTTCGCAGAGTATCGCGGCCGCACCCTTTCTTTCTGATCGTGGCTCCCTCGCACCGTACGATGGGGGCGCCGCCGTTGGACTGGTGGTTGGATGACTACTTCCGCTGGTTGGGCCATCCGTACTACCTGGCGCTGCTTTCGGCCGCGCAATCCTATGGGGCCGCTCCGCAGGCGGTCCAGGTGCATCAAGTCATAACGGACGCGCCTCGACGTGGGATATCGGTGGGGCGTATTCGGGTCCGCTTCTTCGTGAAGCATGGTACTGAGCGCACACCGGTGCGGCAACCGGCAAGGGCATATGCGCCGCTGCGGGTGAGCACCCCTGAGGCAACGGCACTTGACCTCGTCGGCTACGCCTCGCGAATCGGAGGAATGGAACGGGCGGCTGAGACGTTGGTGCCTTTACTGCCGCACATGCGTGTCTCGGGACTACGGGACGCGCTGAATGCGGAGCGAAGAACGGCCCGGGCGCAGCGCCTTGGCTATGTTCTGGAGCGGTGCGGCGCCGGTCGGCTGGCCGACGCGGTGTATCACTGGTTACCGGCGAAGACGCTGTGGTGTGCGCTCGGCAGGGGGCTGGGCGCCCCCCCGGCTCGATCCACCGGGTCGGCGCGGTGGCGAGTCTGGACGGACCAATTGGAGCAGGGCGTGTGATCGCACTGACCGAACAAGACGTGCTGTTCCATCAAGCCTCGGTTCCCTGGCCGAGCTTGCGGCAGGTTGAGCACGACCTACTGCTGTGCCGGGCCATGGCCTCGATCTTTGGCGACAGCTTCCTGCGCGCCCAGGTTGCGATGCGGGGCGGCACGCTGCTGCACAAGGTTTACCTTGCACCCCCGTCTCGTTTCAGCGAGGACATCGACTTGGTTGTTTTTGGCGAGCGTCCTGAGGGCCACATCCGCAAAGCGCTGCGCCGGGTTCTGGCCGGCGTCCTGGGGCGTCCCCGGGCTTCCGTATGGGACAGCATCGGCTTGGCGGTGCGAAACACGGTACGGCCCTCGCGCGTACTCAGAATGACTTACGCCGTACCCGCGGTCAGCACGCAGGGGCCGCCGCTGCAGGTCGTGGTGGAAGCCAACGTGACGGAGCGGACTTCCTACAGGCCGATCTCCGATCTGCCGTTTGACTTCTCTTTCCGGCGGGATCGCGTGCACACCGTGATCAGCGGCTATGACATTCACGAGATGCTGGGCACGAAGATGCGTGCGCTCTTCCAACGCAGGCGGGGCCGTGACCTGTTCGACTTGTTCTGGGCGCTCGAGCATGCGAGGCCCGCGGTGGATCCCGCGCTTGTGGTGGGGTCATTCCTGCACTATCTCCGGCGGGAAGGAACCCAAGCGGGACGCAGAGAGTTCATGAACATCGTGCAGTCGCACTTGTCCGACCCCGGCTTCCGTTCCGATACGGACCATCTCCTTTGCAGCGGGATCGAGTATGACCCCGACCGAGCGGGTGACTGTATCCGCGCGAAACTGCTCAGTCTGCTCCCGGAGCGATGACCGTGCGGGGCGGCGCCCTCACGACCCCGTTCTCCCTCCCGCGCGCTCGCCGGGCAGCAGATAGAGCGTGCCGTTCTTGCCGCCGACCGGCAGGGCCGGCGGTTGGGCGCGGTGTTCGCCGGGCCGCAGGAACGCCGTGAGCTCCGCGCCGAGTTCATCCCGTGCGAGGAGCCGGCCTTCGGCGCCGACGATGAAGACGGTTCCCGACGCGCAGAGGGCGAGCACGGTGCCGTCCGCGCGCGGCCAGAGCATGCGCGGCTCGTCGCCAAGCCAGCAGAACCAGACCTGTTCGCCCGTTGCCCCGTCGAGCGCATGCAGATAGCGGCCGCGCGAGCCGCAGAGCACTTGGACGGCGTCGTGATACCGGCGCAGGGCGAGGGCGTCGGGGCTGCCGCCCACGTCCGCGATCCAGGCGGGCTTGCGCCCCCAGAACGAGCCGGACGTGCCCGGATAGGCGAGGACCTGGCCGGCCGGCGCGTCGACGGCGCCGACGATCTCGCGCGTGCCGTCCCCGTCCAGATCGAACAGGCGGATATCGCGAATCTGCTGTGCCCAGGCCTCCGGGCTGACGAGCGCGCCCAGATGTTCGCCGCGTGCGTCGTACTTGTTGATCCAGCCGAGCAGTGTCGGGCCCGTCACCCCGCCGAGCAGCACGAACTTGCCCGCCTCGGTTGCGGGGGTCAGCGCAACGTGAACGCCTCTTCGCGATTCGGCCTTCCACATCTGTTTGCCCGCACCGGTGAACGCGTAGATGTGCCGGTCGCCGTTCGAGCACAGAATCTCGGCGTTGCCGTCGCCATTGATGTCCGCGGCGGTGATTTCCCGGATCCGGCTTCGCCCGTCGCTCCAGTGCTCGTACCCGACCCGGACGTACGGGATGGTCACGCTCCAGAGCCGGCGTCCCGAAGCATCGAAGCGGGCGAGCGTGCCGTTGTCTTCACCGACCAGCAGGTCGTTGGCGAGGAAGTGGAGCGCAAGCACGCGGCTGGCGACGTTGGCCTGCCAGCAAGTTCGCCCGTTCGAATCCAGGACCGCCACGGTTCCGTTGCGGGTCCCGGCCGCCACGCGTTCGCCGGCTGCGGCGACGGCGGAGATTTCGGCGCCCAGGGTTGTGGTTCGCCAGGGCAACGTGACCCGCGCGCAGGGCGGTTTCAACGGCTGTGTTCGGGGTGCCGGTCCGCCGGCATCGGCGCCTGCGCCGGGCGACACGGTCAGCCGGCGCTGGCTGAACCCGGCATCGAGCACACGGCCCTCCTTCATGTCGGTGATGCGCCAGCCTTGCGCGGTGCGCGCCAATTCGTAACGCCGCGCGGCCGGCTGATCGTCCACGTAGAGCAGCGCCGCGATATCCACGTGCCCGCCGGCCGGCATCTCGGCCCGCAGGATTTCGGCGCGGCTCGACGTTCCGCTCATTCCCTCGGGCGGCAACCCGGCGCTCTGGAGGTGGAAGGCCCACTTGCCCTGGCGACAGACGACGCCGTCGGGCAACTCGAAGAACTCGCTCGCCTGCTTGCCGAACCGCGTGAGCATATGCCAGTGCCGTTCGACGAGGAACTCGCCTTGTTTGCCGGCGCCCGCGCGGTCGAGGACCAGGGTCCACGCGCCCCGCTTGCGCAGGAGATGGCGCTGCCATGTCGCGGCGCCGCCGCCTTCGAGCACGCCGCCGGCCGCATCGATACCCGCGCCGGCCTCGCCCACGTACAGGAGGCGCGCGAAGCGCTGCGGCCTGTCCGGCGCCTGGCCGTTGCGCGCAACGAACACGCCGTTCTGCTGCCGCACGGTCGAGCAGGTCGGGCCGCTCCGCTCGTACTCAACCCGCAGCCACGGCGTACCGTGGTCGCGATAGGCCACGATGCAGTTGGCGTCGGGGTAGGAGTGGTCGCCGCCATAGATGCCGTCGATCTTGAGCGAGAAGCTGTCGGGCGCGAACCCGTCGCGGAGCACCAGTTTGTCGAAGACCCCTTCCGGCTGGTCCGCTCCGCCTTGCCAGCGGTACCACGCCGGCTCGAGCGGGGCCACGACGGCACCGATAAACTCCTTCTTCTCCCGGGGCGTGGTGAACCCGCAGAAGGAACGGAAGTTTTCGCCGATCAGCTCGGCGCCGCGCATACCGGCGCAATAGCGGACGTACGCGTCGCCGCCCGCGTGGGCCGAGAGCGTGAGGCAAGTGGGGTCGTTCATCGACACCGCGCATGCGCTCAGATAGGTCATCGGCCCGTAGCCGGCGTCACATTCCAGGATCGCCCGGTCGGCGGCCTGGCGCAGCACCCGGCTGCGCAGATAGTCGTCTTTGCCGGCGGCCAGCGCATACACGAGCGTCCCCATCAGCGAGGAACTGTACTGGTAGTAGATCCGGTCTTCCGTCGGTTTCGACGCGAGCATCTGGGGCGCAAACGTCGACTCGGCGGCGGCCAGCCAGTCGTTGGCATCCTCGATCCGGTAGCGCCGCCCGAAGTAGCGGCTCAGCCAAAAGGCGTCCAGCGCCCGGCCGAGGCTGTGATTGTTGCGGACTCCCGGTTTCACCTCGCGTTTCGGCGCCGGCTCCTTCTCGGGCTTGCCGCGCGGCAGCGGGCCCTCTTGGCTGCGGGCGATCCGCAGCAGGTTCGCGTCGAACTCGAGCCGCTCGGCGGCCGTGAAGAAGGTGTGATCGGCCAGCAGATCCCAGGGCAGGAGGATCGCGTCCAGCAGGCTGTGTATGGCAACCGACTCCTTTGCCTCGAGCCTGGGCAGGCTGAACGCGAAGAAGGCGCGCATTTCGTCGCGGAACACGTTCAGGTAAGCCTCGTCGCCCGTGCGCAGATAGCCCATGGCCGCCATGCCGATCTGCTGCACATACGGCCAACTGTCCGAGACGCCCTTGTTCGGCCACTTGACGGCCGGGTCCAGCAGCCCGGCGGTCCAACCCTTGATCGCGTCGGCGTTCCTGCCGAGCTTGACGTCGTTGACGTAGCCGAGGCTGGGCCCGCGTTCGGCAATGATCGCGGCCGCTCGCCGCGCGGCGGCGACGATGTCTTCCGGGGCGCTGCCGCCGATCATCAGGACGTGCGAGCCGGCGCCGAACGGATCGCGAATCGTGCGGACCACGTAACCGCCCTGGCCGGGCCAGGCGTAGTCGGTGAAGTCGTAGGCGGTGAGATAGAGCCGCCGGCTCGCCGCGCCGAGAGCGAGGTTGCCCAGCATGAGCAGCGGGCCGCGCCCCAATGTCTCGGGTGCCGCCGTGTCGGGGACGATGCGCGGGCTGCGGCCCGCGCGGTTCCGGACGGCGGCGGCCAGCTCCCGGGCCGCGCCTTGCAGGGCAACGTCCGCGGGGCAGAGAATGGCGCAATCGGACGAGCGCAGGTCCAGCACGAGCGGAGCCAGCGCCTGCAGCCCGGAATCCGCCGCCGCGCCCGCGCGCGCGTTCGACGCGGCGGCCTGCGCCGTATTCGCGACCGCCATGGCGCAGCCGACCAGCCGCAACACCATGCCGAGCGCGGCCGTTGATTGGAGTCGCATACGGTGTATCCCTGTATCGCGGCGAGCGTGCGCGCCGCCTCTGACCTCAGCGTACAGGAGCGGGCGGGCGGCCGCAACCCGCAAACACGGCATCGGCACGCGGCGGTCCCTCTTGCGGTCTGTTTTCGCGCGATTGACAGCCATGTGGCGGCTGTTAGAATCGCCGGCAGGGGATGCCGGGGCATGGCCGTTGCGGGAGGACACCGATGAAGAAAGCTGTCGGCGTTGCGCTTTGGACGGGACTTCTGTTTCTGGCGGCAGCCGACGGCGCGGTGCCGCCGCCGGTGCGGCCGGGCCATCCGCGCCTGTGGTTCACGCAGGCGGACCTGCCGCGTCTTCGCGCGCGGATCGCCTCGACGCACAAGGGCGCATGGGACGCGCTGCAGCAGGGCGCGGAGCGGGACCCCACGGCGCAGGCGTTCATCTACGCGATGACGGGCCGCCAGGAGGCGGCCCGCGCGGCGATCGACAGCGCCAGGCGGCGCGCGGCACGGCTGCCGGAGATCCGGGGTGCGCGCAACGCGATCGATGTCTCGATCCGCTCCCATATCGAGACGCTGGCCTTCGTTTTCGATTGGTGCTACCCCGAACTGAGCGGCGCGGACCGGCATGCGATCGGCAACGCGATCCTGTTCGGGTTGACCTGGCAGATCGAGAACCACTTCACGGGCCCGAAGGTCACCTACGTGACGGGCGGCCATCACGAAGGGCATCAGACGGTGGCGCTGCTGGCGGCACTCGCGCTGGCCGGCGAACCGATCGAGCCGGCGCGCGATTACCCGTACAGCATCGCCGAATTCTATCAGGTCCTCTACAGCAACCTGGAGGACGGCCAGTGGCCCGTGTGGCGGAAGCTCGGTGCGGCGGGCGGCGGGTTCCACATGAGCTGGATGTATTCCGGCGGCCGGTTCGGGCGGCACACGGCGGCCGTCGCCGCCCTGACCTCCGCGACGGGGGTCGACTACTTCGGCCGCGAGCGCGGGTGGCTGGCGCAGATGCCCGCGTTCCTCATCTATGGGATCGCCGATGCGACGAAGATGCACCGGCTGATCGCCGGCGATCAGGGCTGGCCCCGATTCCAGGAATGGGATTACCAGACGTGCGTCATGCTCGCCGGCGCGTTCGCCGACCCGCTCGCCCAATGGTTCTGCCGCCGCTACGAAGATCTGTACGCGAAACATCCGATGCCCGCCACCCTCTGCCTGTACAAGACGTTGTGGTACGAGCCGGAGGTGCCGGAGGGTGACCCGGCGACACTGCCCCGTTTCCGCGCGTTTGACGGGGTCGGCAAATACATCATGCGCGAGGGCTGGGCGCCCGACGACCTGATCGTGTATTTCAAGAACATGCCGTACTTCTTCGAGAACCACAACCACGGCTGCAACGGCCATTTCACGATCAACTATCGCGGCGGCCGGCTCGCGATCGACAGCGGCGTGTACGACCGGTACGGCTCCGAGCATCACCGGCAGTACTACACCCGGGCGGTCGCGCACAACACGCTGCTGGTGGGCGGGAACGAGATCAGGGCCGGCTGGAACACGAACCCGTTCACGCTGGAGATGGCCCGCACGGCGGTCTGCGAAACCACGAACAGCTACACGTGTATCGTGGCGGATTTCTCGAAGTCGTATGAGAAGGCGGAGGAAATCAAGCGGCACTTCGTCTATCTGCGGAACGTGGCCGACTGGGAATGTCCGGTCGTGTTCATCTTCGACCGCGCCGTGGCCGTCGCGCCGGAGGTCGAGAAGCGCTGGCTGCTGCACAGCATGGACAAGCCGGACGTGGCCGGCCTGCTGACTGTGATCCGGGAAGGGAACGGCGCGCTGTTTGTGAGGACGCTCGAACATGCACGCGGCCGGTTTGCCGTCTCGGCGGTCGGCAGCGATACGGACATCAACCGGCAGTTTCTGGACTGGGATTACAGGAGCCGGCTGCCCGTGGAAGCCGCGATCGAGAAGATGGTGAACGACCGGCTGTACTCCGCCGGCAAGTGGCGGATCGAGGTCAAACCGCAGACCCGGCAGAAGCAGGATTACTTCCTGCACGTTCTGGCCCCGGCCTCGCGTGAGGTGACGGCGCCGCCGGCAATTGACCTGATCGAGAGCGACGAGCTGATCGGGGCGCGGATCAACGACCGGGTGGTGCTCTGGAACGCGGCGGGCAAGGCGCTGCCGGCGGCGAGCTTCCGAATAGGACAGCCCGGCGAACACACGGTGATGGTCGGCGGCCTGGCCGCAAACAGCGCGTACGAGCTGGCGCTGGGGCCCAACCCGCTGAAGCAGCGCACGACCGAAGGCGGGATCCTGGAGTTCCGGTTCCGGCAGGAACAGGCCGGAGATTGGTGCCGGCTCCGGCGCCCGTAGTACGACAGCGCGTGCAGATGCTGGTTGGCTGCTTTCCCGTGAATTCGCGAACGTTGCCAACTTCATGACGGGCGACAGACATAGGCGGAAATGTCAATAAAAAACCGCCTATAATTGTTTCCAGATGTCGTATAGGCGGTTTTTCATTGCTGGCCGGGCTGGCCGGAACGCGCGTCGAGCCCGTCGCGTGAGAGCGAGAAGGGCAGCTCGTCGGCGGTGTAGGTGCGGGTCAGGTCGGGTTCATCCGCGAGGGTGAAGGTCCAGCGGCCGCCGCGTGCCACGGCGTCGTGCGCGACCCAGGTTGCGGCATGGCGGCGGTTCCCGATACGGAGTTGGGACAGGTAGGGGCGGTCGGCCTCGGCGCCGGGCGCCCGCAACTCCAGCGGCTCGCGGCCCGGCACGGCGAGGGTGAGCTCGGGAAAGAGGGGCGCGGCGAGCACGTAGGACGGATGGCCGGGGCAGAGCGGAAACAGGCCGAGCGCGCTGAGCAGGTACCAGCAGGCCATCTCGCCGTTGTCTTCGTCGCCCGGGAACCCGGCCGGGCCCGGCCGGTACAGCTCGGTGAGCACGCGTTTGACCCAGTACTGCGTCTTCCAGGGCTGCCCGGCGGCGGTGTAGAGGTAGAGCACCTGGTGCACGGGCTGGTTCGAATGCGCGTATTGGCCGAACCCGGCCAGCGCCATCTCGGTCATCTCATGGATGGGTGCGCCGTAGGCCGCCGGCTCGAAGCGGGGCGGCAGCTCGAACAGGCGGTCGAGCTTGCCGACGAACGCCGCGCGCCCGCCGACGCAGGCCATGAGCCCCTCGGGGTCGTGCGGCGCGGCCCAGGAACACTGCCAGGCGGACCCCTCCACGTAAGGGCCGCCCCAGGCGAACGGGTCGAACGGTTCCAGCCAGGCCCCGTCTTCACGGCGGCCGCGCAGAAAGCCGACGGCCGGGTCGATCACGTTGCGGTAGTTCAGGGCGCTGGCGGCGAGGAGCCGTGCGTCTTCGTGGCGGCCCAGCCGCCTCGCGAGCTGGGCGAGGCAGAAATCGCCGTAGGCATAATCCATCGTTGCGGCCGCGGCATGGCGCGCGGCGCCTTCGGGCACATAGCCCAGTTCCCGGAACCGGCCGATGCCTTCGCGCCCGTAGAGCCGGGTGCCCGGCTCTTCGAACGCGTGTTTGCGCAGCCCCTCATAGACCCATTCGAGCTCGAATTCGCCGATCCCTTTCGTCACGGCGTCCGCGTACACGGCGTCGATGTGGCTGCCGATCATGCACCCGGTATGGCCGGGACTGGGCCACTTGGGGAACCAGCCGGTCTCGGCGTAAAACGGGGTCCAGCCCTGCAGGATCTCGCTGAGCCGGTCGGGGCAGAGCAGGCTGTAGAACGGGTAGACCGTGCGGTACGTGTCCCAGAAGCCGTTATCGGTATACAGCACGCCGGGGTGCACCTGCCCGTCCATCGGGCTGTAGTGCACGGTTCGGTTCGCGCCGTCGGTCTCGTAGAATGGGCGCGGGAACAGCAAGGCGCGGTACAGGCACCCGGCGAGCGTACGGCGCCGGGCGTCCGGCGCGTCGCCCGGCACGAGCCGGTCCATCATGCCCATCCAACGGCGCGCGGCCCGCTCGCGGATTTCCTCGAAGCCGGCCGTGCCGAGTTCCGTGTCGAGATTGCGCTGCGCCTGCTCCGCGCTGATGAACGAGGTCGCCACCCGCAGCGTGACCTCGCGCCGCGCGCGCACGCCGAACTCCACGAAGGCCGCCAACTCCTCGCCGGTCCGCTCGGCCGTGTCGCGCAGCAGGTCACGGCCCTGCACAAACCCGTGGCCGTCGAACGGCCGCTCGAACTGGATCACGAAGTGGCAGGCGAACGAAGCGGGCACGGTATGCCGCGCGCTGCGCGTGTAGCCCGTGACACGCCCCGCGCCCGGGTCCAGCCGGAATCCGGCCTCGCCCGGCCCCGGCACGATCAGCAGCCGGCCGGCCGCCCCTTCCGCAAAGCCCATCCGGACGACGGCGCATCGCTCGGTGGGCGTCAGCTCGAGGGTGACCCCGTAGCGGATCAGTTCGGCCCGAAAGTAGTGCGGATGGAAGACGGCCCGGTCCTGCCGGTAGGGTGAAGCGCGCGCGCGCGACTCGGCATACACCCGTTCGCCCGTCTGCGGCATCAGCACGAACCAGCCGTAGTCCCCGAGCCAGGGGCTGGGCTGGTGCGTCGCGCGCACGCCGCGCAGCAGCGGGTCGCCGTGCCGGAAGAACCAGCGCTCGTCCTGCGCGGTCTGGGCCGACCACGCCGTCATCGCCCAGGGCACCGATACGAGCGGAAGGCAATTGCCGCGCGACAGCTCGAACGACGAATCCGTGCCCTGCAGCGGATCGGCCCACGCAAGCAAAGACGAAGACGGAACGGACGGCGGCACGCCTGACCTCCGGGGAACGGCCGGGCCCGGCAGCGGGAGACCGGCGCGGTGTACAAACCCTGTCTCGAGCGCCCGGCGCCATATTGCGGGAGCCGCGCCGCACATTCAATCCCGAACTCGTGTGATGCGCGCCGGGGCCGGAATCGCCGTGCCCGGCCGGCCGCGCCGTCTTTCGGGCTTCAAACGCTTGACACCCGCTCCCTCGCGTACGAGACTTAATGCACCGGTTCGCAGATTTGCTGACGTATTCCGGGAAACGGCTCGTCGGGAGCCTCGCCCTCCAGCTGCACGGGAAACGGGTAATGGCGGGCGAGCGTCCTCGCGAGCCGCCCGGCAAGGGAGGAACACCGCATGGCATCGACGATCACGCACACGGTGAAGCTGAACAACGGCGTCGAAATCCCACAGCTCGGGTTCGGCGTGTTCCGGCTCGAGCACGGCGAGGAGGCGGAGCAGGGGACGCTGTGGGCGCTGGAGGCCGGCTACCGGCACATCGACACCGCGGCCGCCTACCGCAACGAGGAGAGTGTCGGGCGCGCGGTCGCCCGCTCCGGCATTCCGCGCGCGGAGATCTTCATTACGACCAAAGTCCGGGACGGCGACCAGGGCTACGCGACGACCAAGCGCGCCTGCGAAGAGAGCCTGCGGCGGCTGGGCACGGATTTCGTCGATCTGTACCTGATCCACTGGCCGAACGACGCGCGCATGGCCGACACGTGGCGCGCGATGCAGGAGCTGCGCGAGGAAGGGAAGTGCCGGGCGCTGGGCGTGAGCAACTTCACGGTGAAGCGGCTCGATTTCTTCTTCACGCTCAGCGACGAGGCGCCCACGGTGAACCAGGTCGAGTTCCACCCGTTCAACTATGACGCCGCGTTCCTGGCCTATTGCGGCAAGAAAGGGATCGTCGCCGAAGCCTACAGCCCGCTCACCCGCGCACAGCGCCTCGATGATCCGACCGTCGGGCGCCTGGCCCGTGCCCACGGCAAGACGCCGGCCCAGATCCTGATCAGGTGGAACCTGCAGCACGGGGTGATCACCATTCCGAAATCCGCGCGGCAGGCACGCATCGTGGAGAATGCGGACGTGTTCGATTTCGAGCTGAGCGCCGAGCAGATGGCCGCGCTCGACGCGCTCAGCGAGGGGTTCTTCGCGATCACCTACCGGCCGGAGAACTGGTATTGACCGGGGGGGGAGTAGGGGCGGGCTGCAACCCGACCCTACGCATCATGAACACGGCACAGGGCCTGATCGACGCGGCGCGCGCGCTGGCCAGGACAGTGAACGGGCTGTCGTTCGGGCCGCCGGTCACGCACGTGTACAACCCGCTCGACTACGCGTGGGCGCCGCACCGCGCCTATCTGCGCAAGTGGGGCAACGGCGCGAAGCAGGTGCTGTTCCTGGGGATGAACCCCGGCCCGTTCGGCATGGCGCAGGTTGGCGTCCCGTTCGGCGAGATTGCGTACGTGCGGGACTGGCTGCGCATACGCGGGCGGGTCGGCAAGCCGGCGGCGGAACATCCGAAACGGCCCGTCGACGGGTTCGCCTGCGCGCGGTCGGAAGTGAGCGGGCGGCGGCTCTGGGGCTGTTTCGCCGAACGGTTCGGCACGCCCGAATCGTTTTTCCGCGATCATTTCGTCGGCAACTACTGCCCGCTCGTCTTCATCGAAGCGAGCGGGAAGAACCGGACCCCAAACAAGCTGCCGCCCGCCGAGCGCGAGCCGCTGCTCGCGGCGTGCAACGAGTCGCTGCGGCGGGTCGTCGCCGTTCTGAGGCCGCGCTGGGTCGTCGGGGTCGGCGCGTTCGCCGCCGCTCAGGCGCGGGCTGCGCTGGCCTCCTGCGACGTGCGTGTCGGCAGCATCCTGCATCCGAGCCCCGCCAGCCCGGCCGCCAACCGCGGCTGGGCCCGCGCCGCAGCCGCGGAACTCACGCGCCTGGGCGTATGGCCGTCTCGCGCGTAACGTCCTGCGCCGTGCGGCGGCCCGGCCGGGTTCCGGGCCTGCGGCCCGGAGGAAGCGGCGAGACGCCGCTTCTACTATCTCCGGTCGGCGCAACGGCCTCACGTGCCGTTTGGAGGTTGACAACCGCCGTCAAAGCCGATAGGAGATCAGAGCCGAACGGCGGGCGGGTGGCGGCGCTGCTGCTTGGTGCGAGCCCGCTTCTCCGCAAGCCGCTCGCCTTGAAGCGCGTTTCGCGGGAGGACCGTACTCCGTGATGCAACTCTACTATGGCGAGGCGGCCGAGGCGTGGCAACGGGACTCGCCCGCCGATTCGCGCCCCGTCCACCGCGCGCCGCGTTTGCTGGTCTGCTCCGGCGGGGACCACGCCGAGCTGGCGCTGCCCGGCGGCGCGACGCTCATGCTCTGGGGCCGCGTCTACGCGCTCGTTCAGCCGGACGGCGCCTATCGCGCCGTCGACCTCGCCGCGGACGGCGGCCCGCTCCTCGCGCAGACCTTCGGCGGCGGCGGACTGAACGAGGCGATCGCCAGGCTCGAAGGCGACTTCGTCGGCTGCCTGGTCCGCCCCAACGGCGAGGCCGTCCTGTTCGGCGACGCGTTCACGCGGCGCGACGTCTTCTATTCCGTCAGCGCCGGGTCCGTCATAGCCGCCACCGACCTGTCGCCCTGGCAGGCCGACATGCCGCGCCGCTACGATCCGGCCGCGCTGGCCAACCTGTTGTGCGTGTTCGGCGCGTATCCGCCCAAGAAGCATACGCTCTACCGGGACGTGCGGCGGCTGGGCGTCGGCGAACGGCTCGTGCTGGGGCCCGACGGCGCCCGCTTCGAGACGCTCCCGTTCGTGCCGGCGGAGACCGGCGAGTACGGGCAGGCCGAGCTGCGCGAGTACGCGCGCCTGCTGGAAGACGCCGTCCGGGTCCGAGCCGCCGGGACCCGGAACTGGGTCTACCTGACCGGCGGCTGGGATTCCTCGACCGTCCTGGCCGTGCTGGTCAAGCACGTCGGCCGGGAGCGGGTCGCCGCGCTGACCGGCCGCATCGCGCTTTCGGACACGTCGCGCGACACCAACGTCTTCGAGGCGGAGCGCGGCCGGCAGATCGCGGAGTATTTCGACGTCGCGCACGACATGGTGCCGTGGGACCTCACGACCGACTACGCCGTCGAGTGCTGGCGCAAGACCGCCCCCTTCTTCCGCCGGAACCAGGTCTATGCCAAGAACGCGGTCGACTATTTCTTCCTCGCCGAACACCTGCGCGGCCGGGCCGCGCCCGCGGACGCCGTGTTCGCCGGCGAGGTGGCCGACGGCGCCCACAATCTCGGGTTCGCCTGCGGCCGGACCATCCAGGAGCACCCGGACCATTCCTTCCGCGCCTACGCCGACAAGATGGCCGCCTACCTATTCGGGCCGACCTTCCTGACGAGCGTGCTGGCGGACCGCTACCGGCAGGACGCCGTGTACCGGCTGCTCCGCTCGCGGCTGAACGGCCATGTGTTCGACGGGGACGAGGCGCCGCTGAGCGAACGCGCGCGCAAGGCGAAGTTCATCGCCTCCTTCTTCGCGCGCGGCGCGCGAGTCCCGTTCCACTCCCTGCGCAACCACGCCGGGCTGACGCGCGACGGGATCGCGATGTACGAGTCGGAACTGTTCAATACCTACTTCCGGGATTGCGTGGAGAGCCTCAGCCCAGCCAACGTCTATAGCTGGCTGCTGCACCTGTACAACAGCTTCCACTGGCAGGGCTCGACCGTCAAGTCGCTCGCCGAAGCCGCCCGCTACAACCGGCTCAGCCTCCGGTTGCCCTACTGGGACAAGCGGCTTCAGGCGTTTCTGAGCCGGATGCCGGAAGACTGGGGCCGGGGCCTGGAATTGCGGCCGGTGAAGTACCCGCTGAAATGGATGGCGGAGAACGCGCTGGACTATCCGGTCCACCTGCACCGGGCGGACCGTTCCTTCCGGAACGACGTGGACCCGTCGTTCTCGCTGCACGCGGAGTTCCTCTACCGCTCCGCGCTGGCCCCGCACTTCAAGAACCGGCTCAAGGACTATCCGTTCGAGACCGTGCTCGACGGGCAGTACTTCAATCTGGATTACTACCGCGCGCTTGCCGACGCCTATCGCGCGGGCACGGAAGAAACCGGCCCGCGCCTGCACGACCTCAACGGCCTCGTCCTGCTGTGCTGGGTCGGATGGTACTAACCCTGATCTATTCATTCGGCGGGCAACGGAAACGACGAAGTGAAAGAGACGAGGGCGGGAGCCGACGTTCAACGTGGGCGGAACGCCGGGCAAGCGCAGATGCTGAAGCGAGCTCTCCCGTTGGAAGTTGGACGTTGAACGTTGAGCGTTGAACGTTGGGTCCAAGAACAGGGAGCCGAACCACGCGCGGCACGGTACCGGCGCTAACCGCGCCGTCCCGTGAGCGCTTCCGTGAGCCGTCTGCCGCGGGCGCGGATAGGGCGGCATCTAAAGGGTTCCGTGCCGGCGAACCCGCGTCAGACGGCGAGGCCCTTGTTCTTCTTCTCTTTGCGCTTCTGCTTCTTCTGCTTCAGCGTGAGTTTGGGCTTGTTGTCGCGGGATTTGCCTTTGTCCTTGTCTTTGCTCATGCCTGAACTCCCCCGTTGAAGGTCTTCCCGGTCGCCGGCGTGCCGGCGCGCGGCCGCCTTGCCGCCGCCGCACACCGCCGTGCCGGAAGACGTGATCTCCAGAATAGAGCGGCCGGCCGCACGGCGTCAAGATTTCTTGCGCACCCACGCGCCCGCCGCGCGGCAGTCGGGCGGCGGCGGCCGCAACGGGACCGTGCTCACATGCGGGAAAAGAGAAAGCCGCGGGTAACCCGCGGCTTTCGAAGACGCCGTCTCCCGGGGAGATGCATCATGCGATGGCACGCCGTGCCAGAACCCGAATCGGGGCCCTGGTCGCTCGCATGCGGGCTACTATACGGGGGCTCGAGCGGCGTGTCAACATGTTTTTTGCGGAAAGAAAACGGGGGAGGTTTTGTTCACCGGCGGTCTTTGCCGTCCAGCGGGGGGATGGTGACGGGCATGCCGGACTCGATGGATTGCTGGGCGCAGATGGCGAGCGCGGTCGAGTCGTATGCGCTGGCGATCACGCTCGGGTCGGGTTCGTTTTGGGCAATGCGGCGGTGGAATTCGTCGCGGAGCTTGTCGTCGCCGCCGCCATGCGAGCCGCCCGTGTGGCTAGGTTTGCCAACGGGGCGGGGTCTGACCAAGGAACTGGAGAGAAATCGCCGATTCTTGACTACATCTTGTGGTTGGCGTCCTCTTAGCGGCACTTTTCGCCCCCGTTTTCGGCCGCTAAGGAAATGGGCTCGGGCAAGGGCGAATCGGCAGAAAGGCTGATTCCACGTTCGCCGCGAATTCCTCAGCAGCCACGTGCGGTTGTGGCACCGACCTGTCCCGCCGTAGTGCCAGAGCGCTCGTCGCTCGGGACGAAGGCGGATGGGTCACAGGGTAGATATGGCCCGGCAGAACATATCGATTCGCCCGGGGCATGGCACCGACTTCATACCACAGGCGCCAGATTCCTTAAATCAAGAAAACAGGGCTAAAAACCGCCGCTAAGAAATGCCAAACCACAACCTGTAGCTCGAAATGGACAAGTCTGCTCCATTTCTCTGGTCCGACCCCTGGTCCTGCGTTTCGCGCGGCAGCTGACTGTGTGGCGACAATGCGGAACAACCGGCTGAACCCTTGACTCAGGACTGAACTGGGGCAAGCGTCCTTCTTCTGACCCCTATGCCCTCTATGCGTTCTGAGTCCCTTCCCATTCGGGCTTTTCGGTGGACACGCACGATCCAACCCGTGTATCGTTTTGATGGCTACCGGCTCTGTGTTGCCCGGTGTGGCTGACTATGCAGGACTGCAGGACAATTGAGTTGCGCAAGACCGTCCCGGTCCTTCAGGACGTAGACGTCCTGGTGGCAGGCGGCGGACCGGCGGGCATTGGCGCTGCCGTGAGCGCCGCGCGCCAGAGCGTCTCGGTGCTCGTGATCGAGCGGTACGGTTTCCTTGGCGGGGTGTTCACCTCGTGCGATGTGCCCTCCTTCATGGGGTTCTACCACAGAGGCCGAAAGGTCGCGGGCGGCGTGGCCGACGAACTGGTGAACGATCTTGCCCGGCAATCGCTGGTGAAATTCGTTGACGGGCCCACCCGCAACGAGATTGCCCGAGAGCAATTGGACGAACGGTCCCTGGTGATCATCGACGGCGAGCGGGCCAAGAAAGCGTTTGAAGGCCTGGTCACGCAAGCGGGTGCCGAGATTCTCTTTCATGCATGGGCGTCGTCGCCCGTCATGCTCGAGAGGCGCGTTACCGGCCTGTGTGTGGAGACGCGGGGCGGCGCGAAGGCCGTTCGGGCCAAGGTGGTGATCGACGCCACGGGCGACGGGCACGTCGCCGCCTTGTGTGGCGTGCCACACACTGGCGATTCCAGACAAAACCAGGCCAAGTCGCTGGTGTTCCGGTTCGGCGGGGTCGGCCCGATGGACATCAAGGCCGTGCATGCTCAGATCAGGCAGGACCAGCAGGCCGGAGTCTTTCCGTTTCCGAAGCACCGCCTCACCCATTTTATTCCTCTGTTTGTTCCCGGACAGGTGATGGTGAACATGACCCAGGCAGGCGGCGATTCCACGGACTGCCGGGAGCTGAGCAGGATGGAAATGGACTTGCGTGAGCAGGGATGGCAGGTGTTCGAGTATCTGACAGACCGGATCGAAGCGTTCAAAGACGCCTATGTCGTATCCTCGGGCGTGCAGGCCGGTATTCGGCAGAGCCGGAATTTCAGAGCGATGCATACCCTGTGCGAAAACGATTTGCGCCAAGCCGCGCCGTCCGAGGACGCTATTGCTCTGGCCGTCGGGCTGATGGGGTCGCACGATCCGGCAGGGGCGCACTATCCGCATCTCGAACGGCTGGATTCGGTCTGCCAGGTGCCGTTCCACTGTCTTGTCCCGGAAAATGTTGAGGGGTTGCTCCTGTCGGGCCGCTGCATCGGTGTTGAGCCCAGGATTCAGGACGCGATCCGGCTCATGCCGATCTGCATGGCGACGGGCAGTGCGGCGGGCACGGCCGCCGCGTTGGCTGCGCAGAGCGGGTGCAGATTGGCAGATGTGCCCGTCACGGAACTGCAGGCCGCTCTCCGGCAGGGCGGCGCCATTCTTGCTTGACCCCTGCCTTCACCGACTCGGCGCTGGTCCTGTCCTCGGTCGTGAGCAGGTGATGCAGATCCGGGACCGCCGCCTCAACAAGTTTTCCGCGCGAAGTC
>JAFGHX010000235.1 GCA_016929905.1 Kiritimatiellia bacterium | reverse complement strand
GTAGCCGTGACCGGAACTGTCGTCGGCCGTGGCGCCGCTGCCTTCGTCGAACGCCCAGCGCGCCACCAGACCGGGGACGGACGGCGTCGTGCCGGTGGTCGTCACGCGGATCGGAGCCTGGTATCCGAGCGTGCCCGCGTCGTTTTGCGAACGCAGCATGTAGTAATAGGTGGTATCGGGCGTCAGGCCCGATTCGGTATAGCTGGTGGTATTGGCGGGCAGGAAGATGGGGGTCATCGTCTCCCAGTCGGTCCCATCCATACTGCGCCGGATTTTGAACTCGGTTTCGTTATCGCTGTTGTCGGTCCAGCTCAGCCGGATCTGCGTATGCGATAGAGCCGCACCCGTGAACCCGCTGGGTGCCGCGGGCGGCTGTGGTGCGGAACCGGAGAGGGTTTGCGCGCTGACGGGGGCGGTGTAGGGCGATACACCGGCCTCGTTCTCTGCTCGCATCTTGTAGTAGTAGGTCGTGCCGGGCGTCAGGCCGGAATCGGTGTAGGAGCTGGTGTTTGCGGCGAGGAACACCGGGGCGGGCACGCCCCAATCGATTCCGTCGAGGCTGCGCCGAATCTTGAATTGGGTCTCGTTGTTGCTGTTGTCCTGCCAGGTCACCCGGATGTGTGTGGAAGACAATGCCGTAGCGGCCACGTTGCCCGGCTGGGCTGGCAGATCCTCGCCGGTATTGGCGCCGGCGATGGGTGGCCATGCCGACGCTCCCGCGGCATTGCAGGCGGTGATGCGGTAGTAGAAGGTCGTCGACGCGGGGAGTCCCGAGTCGGCGTAGGTGCTCGTGTCGGCGCCGAGTCGGGCTATTTCGATCCACGCGTCGGTTCCGCCCTGCCGGCGGTCGATCACGAAGCCGGTTTCGTTCGAGCTGTTGTCCATCCATGAGAGATCGATGCGGCTTGACGACGGCGCGTAGGCGGCCAGGTCGGCGGGCGGCGTGGGCGTGGCGTACGGGTAGGAGAGTTCGTCCGAATACGGGCCCTGTTCGCCGTTCTCGTCGCGCGCCGTGACGGCGAAGAAGAGCGTTTGGCCGTCCGGCAGTCCGCGCACGGTTGCGAACGGGCTCGGCCCGGGCGGCACGTTGGTGCTGTTCGCATAGCGGAATTGCGACGGATCCGTTGCCGCGCCACGCGAGACAGGGCCCCAGTGCACGGCGTAGCCGGTGACGTTGGTCGCCGGGTCGGCTTCCCAGCAGACCATGACGGACGCGGCGCGCGCGCGGAGCGTGCCGAGCGAGGCACAGAGGAGTGCGGCGAGCAAGGCGTTCGTCTTAGCGGCAGGTGTAGCCGTCATGATGCTGTGACTCCTCATGAGAGCCGAATAGCTGAGCGAGGAATGAATACGCGTTTCTGAAGACCTTTGACCTTCGACTTTTCGACCTTCGACGTGTCTAATTCGGGAGTGTGGCTTTCCATTCGAGAACCTGCTGTTTGAGCCGGCAGACGACCTGCGGCTGTGCGGCTGCCAGATTCGTACGCTCCTCCGGATCGTTGGGAATGTCATACAGCTCCGGGTCAGTGCCGTCGTGATTCACGAACAGTTTCCAGTTTCCCGCGCGAACAGCCAGTTCCGGCGGCTGATAGATAGCGGGGCCGGAAACCGCGAACCGCCACTCCCACATGATCGGTTTTCTGCGCGCGCGCGCGTGGCCGGTGAGGATGTCGGTCACATCCTCGCCATCGGGTTTCAGATAGGGCAATGGAATGCCGGCCAGCCCGCAGACGGTGGGCAGGAAGTCGACGGCCGTGAGGACCGATTGGCCGTCTGTCCGGCCCGCCTGGACCTTGCCCGGCCATCGGACGACCAGCGGCGTACGGATGCCGCCTTCGTAGAGGCTGCGTTTGCGGGCCCGGAAGACACCGGGCGAGCCGACGCCCTTCACGTCTGCCCAGTATTGTTCGGGACCGTTGTCGCTGGAGAAGAAGATGATGGTGTTGTTGGCCAGCCCTTCGCGGTCCAGGAAGTCGAGCAGCCGCCCGACCGCCGCATCCATGCCGGTCACGGCGGCGCAGAAGGTCTGCATTCGGGAGTCGCGGTTCGGCGCGGCGGCGAGATAGTCGCGCATATAGCTCTGGAAATCGTTCGTGTTGACGTTCAGCCCGGCGTAGACGGCGAGTTCTTCCGGGGTGGGATACAACGTGGCGTGCGGCACCTGCATCCACAGGTTGACGTAGAATGGGCCGCTCTTGTGCTCGCGAATGAACCGGATCGTTTCGTCCACGAAAAGTCCGGAGGAGCGTGCCCGCCAATAGGGCTCGTAAGAGGCCTCGTCCCAGCCCGGGCCGGAGCTGCCGTGCGTGCGATGGTCGTCGATGCCGTACTCGCCCGGCGCCGGCGGCGGGTCGTTCGGATAGAGGTGGAAATCCTTGACGCACAGGTGCCACTTGCCGAAATGGGCGGTCGCATAACCCGCGGCGCGCAGGACGTCGCAGACTGTCGTCACGTCCGGGTCCAGCCAGCCGGGCATGCCATAGGTGGCCGCATCATCGCGCGTGACGGGAAACGCCGAATGCACACCGTGCCGGGCGGGGAAGTGGCCGGTCATGAATGCCGTGCGCGAGGGTGAGCACACGGCGCTGGCGACATAGAACTGCTTGAACCAGGCGCCCTCGCGCGCGAGGCGGTCGATACTGGGGGTTTTCATGTAGGGGTGGCCGAAGCTTTTCCCATCGCCCCAGCCCTGATCGTCGGTCAGGATGAAGATGATGTTCGGGCGCGGGGTCTGCGGCATGGACCGCAGGAGCACCGAGCGCGGCGCCATAAGGCCCGCGGCGCCAAGCGAGAGGGTCTTCAGAAAATCGCGTCTGTTGCAGGGGGCGTGGTCCATTGGATGCATCTCCGTTCCGTTCTGCAGGGCCGTTAACCCTACGGCGTAGAGGTCAACGTCAGCCAAACACGCGCGCGATAGCAGGCGCCGTCGGCCGGCGTGGCGTTCGTGTAGGCCGCGGTCTGACCGGCGCCGAGCACATCCTCATAGCCGGGGACGGGCAGCCAGGTGGCATCCGCCCCGACCGCGTCGCGCTGCTCCAGTGCGTAGTGGCGCTGGTGATCCTCGTAGCCGGTTCCCGCCGCGGCGGCCGCGGCGAAAGAGACGATGAGCCCGTGCCCGGGCGCCCACGCCAGATCGACGGCGAAGACGCTGCCGCCGGCGGCGGGGTCGGTGCCGGCGATGAACTCCTCCAGATTCGAGAGGCCGTCGCCGTCCGGGTCGGCGGAGGCGGATCGGTCCGCCGGGTCGGAGAGGCCGGCCAGATGGGCCGCTTCCCACGCATCGGGCAGTCCGTCGCCGTCGGCGTCCTCGGCTTGGGGCAATGCGCCTTCGCTCAGCGTCAATTCCACATCGAAGAACAGGTCGCCGCTTTCCCGTGCGCGGTTGAACACCTGCACGGCGGCGACGTTCGCGCCGTCGCGCAGCTCGGGCAGTTGGGCGCCGGTCCATGCGAGTTCCACGCTGCTGTTCAGATTGCTGAGCGCGAACGTGTCGAACGCGACCGGATCGCCCGGCTGGCCGGGCACATTCACGCGCGCGATCTCCTGGCCGTTGATCCAGAGGATGAACCCGTCGTCGAACCGCGCGTTCAACCGCATGTCGGTCACGCGCGAGGCGTGCGCCACATTGAACGCGGCGCGGAGGAACAGGCAGGAGTAGCTGTTCTGCATGTCAGTGAGCGTTGTGGCCAGGCCGGCCTGGCCGTAGCCCAGCGGCGCGGGGCCGGCGGGCCAGGCGCTGTCGTCGAAACCCGGGCGGCGCCAGGCGCCGGCCGGCTCGGACGCTTCGGCCGTGCCCTTGCGATAGCGCCAAACGGCGCCGTT
>JAFGHX010000234.1 GCA_016929905.1 Kiritimatiellia bacterium | reverse complement strand
GTCTCGACACGCCTTCGCCCGGCCGCCGGCACGCGCCCCTTGATCTGCCGCCATCTCCGCGCCCTCGCGACGACGTTCATGAATAGACCAGGCTGGAGTGGGCTTTGCCGGCAACCCAGAGGTCAGCAAGGCCTCCGGCGTACCGGGCGCCGCCGGACCCAACCAGCACGAGACTTTTCGGGTTCTCGAGCAAGTTTCAGTTCAGTAAGGCCCCCGGCGCGCTGCACGGCGCCGGATATGACGAGGTGGAAACTTTGTCGATCCCGCCGCTGCGGCGGGGGTTCTCGAGTTCAGCCATAGGCTGATCGGCCTCAGGCCGAAAGTTCTCGAGCAAGCCGCGCCCGCCGTAGCGCCGCGCGAAGGCGGGTTTTCGAGGGAACTCGGGGAAGTTTCAGTTCAGGGCAGGCGGGGGCCGTGCGTCGACGAAGGCACCGTCACCACGGCGCAGGTGCCCTCGCCGGGCGCCGAGCGGATTTCGAGCCGGCCGCCGAGCCGTTCGAGCCGTTCGCGCACGTTGAACAGACCGAACCCGCCCGATGCGGCATTGTCGGTTGCATCGACGGTCCGCGGGTCGAACCCGCGCCCGTTATCCTCAACTTGAACCCGGATCTGCCCAGGCTGGTTCCGGACCGCGACGCGGATCTCGCAGGGCCCCGCATGCTTCACGGCGTTGGTGACCAGCTCTCTGGCGGCCTGGAACAGCAGGCCACGCAGCGGATTGTCCATGGCCCCAGACTCCCCGCCCTCCTCCACGACGATGCGCGTACCGTGCAGCCGCTGCATGCGTTCGGCGAATTCGCTCAAGGCGGGGCCCAGCCCCAGTTCATAGAGCAGGGGGGGTGTCAGATCCGCCATCAGCCGGCGGCACTCGCGCAAGCCGTCATCGAGCAGCGCCCTGACCCCGCTGATCCCGGCGCATGCGCCGCTCAGGCCCGCCGCGGCGACGGCGTCGCGCAGCCCGCCCAGCCGTGTGCTGGCCAGCGACAGCGATTGGACGACCGTATCGTGGATGTGCGTCGACACGCGCCGGCGCTCGGTTTCCTCCAGGGCGGAGAGCCGGTCGGCCAGCTCACGGAGCCGGGCGCGGTAGCGGCCGGCTTCCGTCTCCGCGCGTCGGCGCATCGTCACGTCGGTGCCCACGCACAGGATTTCCGACACGCGGCCCGATTCGTCGCGAATGGCCCGGTTCGCCCAGTAGATCCAGACACGCCGGCCATCCTTGCAGACGCATTCGTTCTCGCCCGACGCGTGCAAGGCGGGCTGTGCGGCGATCTCCGCTATCATGCTGCACAGATCGCGACCCGCCGCATCACGCTCACGCGCGATTGTGCCCTGCAGCCTGCTCCCCACCGCTTCGTCCGCCGAATAGCCGAACAGACTCTGTGCGTACTCATTGAAGAACGTGACGACATGGTCGCGCGTCACGCGCATGATAATGCTGCTCGCGTTTTCGACGAGTTCACGGTATCGACGCTCGTTCCGCTCCAGCGCCGTGCGCGCGCGCCGGTGTTCGGTGACGTCCAGCAGACACAGCAGCAGACCGTCCACCCGCCCCTTCCGGTCCTTCACCGGCTGAAGCGTCCAATCCCACCAGGTGATCCCCCGGCGCGGTTGGTCGGGGTAGACAAATGCTTTCTCCCGCACTTCGTACGGGTGGCCCGTGTCGATGACGCGACGGAAAATGGCGGCATTCTCGTCATTCGGATACAGATCGAAATGGCGCTTGCCGACATAGTACTCCGGCGCGTGCCCGCCTGCCCGGCCATAGGCGGCATTGACGCGCACGAAGCGCAAATCGGTGTCCAGATAGGCGATCAGTACGTGCGTGTTGTCGAAGACGCGCTTGAGCAGCTCGTTCGTCTCGTGCAGGTTCGTCACGTCGCGCAGCGTCAGAACCGCGGTCACCGGGTGGCCGTCCGGCGTGCGGATGAACGTAACGGCCGGATCCAGATGCACGGCCATCCCGCGCGCCTGCCGCAGGATGACCGGCCGCAGGGCGGGCACCTCGCCGCGCGCCAGCCGAGGCAGCATCTTCTGGGCCGCCTTCAGGTCGTCGTCCTCCAGCAACAACGGCAGGACCCACTCCAGCGGCCGCCCCAGCACATCCGCCTGTCGCAAGCCGGTAAGGCGCTCGGCCGCCGGGTTGACGGAGAGAATCGTACCGTCGAGCCTCATCAAGACCACGCCTTCGCCCATCGCATTCAGAATGTCCAACGCGGATCGCGCCGCCGTCGCCGCCGCGATCGCCTCCCGCTCGCGCAACTTCCTGCTCGCTGTACGGCTACCGCTCATCGGTGCGAGCCTATCAGCCGCGGCGGAACCTGTAAAGCCTTTCGCTGAACCCGATTCCGGCGCGGGCCCCGGCGGCGCCCCGCCAGGCGCGTAGGGATTTTTGAAACCGGTTCTAAGGGTATCCCGCATTGCCCCGGGCCACGCTCGGATGCTAGGGTGCCTGGCGAGTGGAGGGGATGCAGGGAAGCAGGGAAGATCCGATGCAGGTGTTGCTGGTCGATGATCACGGCGCGAGCCGGGCGGAAGTCGGCTCGCTGCTGCGCGCCGAGGCGGGATTCGAGATTGTAGGGGAAGCGGCCACGGGCGAGGAGAGTGTCCGCAAGGCCAGGTCGTTGCGCCCCTGCCTGATTGTGATGGACATCGTGATGCCCGGAATGAGCGGGATCGAGGCCACCCGTATCATACATGCCGAGAACCCGCAGATCCGAATTCTCGCCTTGTCGAATCATACCGGGCGCGCCTTGGTCCAGGCGGTCTTGAAGGCCGGCGCGACGGGCTACGTGCGCAAGGATCGGGCCTACGAGGAGCTGCTCCCCGCCATCCGGGCCGTCACGCAGGGGAACCGGTACGTAGGCGAGAATACGGAGGCGAACTGACGTCCGGCCCGGGCAGGAGGGCGACGAGGTGAGCACGGAGATGCAGACCGACGAGACGCAGCGCACGACTGTTCTGCTCGTGAATGCGCGGCGCACGCCGGATTCGCCGGTGAAGGAGGGCTCCTTTCAGGACGACTGGCGATGGGTGACGGCGCGGCCGGGCTGGCAGCCGGACAGCGTGATTGTGGGGCAAGACGGCGGCTGGGACGCCATCGTCGTGTTTGCCGAGAAGTACCGGGAAGACGAGGCCTTTGCCTTGTGTCGGGCCGTGCGGGAGCGAAAGGAACTCGACGAGATCCCGCTGCTCATTGCGATCGACATCTACCAGATGCCGCTCGCCAACAAGGTCAAACGCCTGCCGAACGCGGGGTTCGTCTTTGCGCCGATTGACGAAGCCGACCTGCGCGCGCGTATCGACGCGCTGCAGGCCGCCGTGCACGCGTGAGACGGAAGAAATCGCCAGCAATCTCCTCAGCGCACCCGACCGGGAACTGCAGTTCCGGCTGGCCTCGCTGCTGCGCGCGCGAGTCGAGGAGTGCGCCCTGGTGGTCTGAGCCGGAACGATTCAGCAGACCCAGCGGGAGAATGTGTTCGGGACGCGCCCGGCCCGCCGGAAAAGCGGAGACGCCGCGTAGACAATTGACTCTGCGCGTGATATCCTGCGGCGTAGGTTCTGAACGGGACGGCTTGTCCGCCGCGGGCCGATCCGGGACGGCGGGGAGCGGCTTTCGGCAAGGAGCGCGCATGGCAACAAGACGACGCATGGAGACTCGGCTGCTGCTGGCCGATGACCACACGATCATGCGCCAGGGGCTGAAGGCGCTGATCGAGAAGGAGGCGCACCTGTGCGTGGTGGCCGAGGCCGGCAACGGCGCGCAAACCGTCGCCCTCGCCCGCCGCGCGGCGCCGCACGTGGTGATCATGGATGTGGCGATGCCGGACCTGAACGGCATCGAGGCGACCCGCCGGATCCTGCGGGAGAACCCGAACACGAAGGTCGTGGCGCTGAGCGGGCATGCCAACAAACGATTCGTGCGCGAGATGCTGAAGGCCGGCGCGTCGGCCTATGTGTTGAAGAAACGAGCCTACGAAGACCTGGTTCGCGCGATCCGCGCCGTGCTGGAAGGCAAGAAGTACCTGAGCCCGGCCATCGCGCGCGGCGTCATAGACGATTATGTGGAACTCTCAAGCGCCTCGGTGCCCGACGATCCCGCGTTTGTGGGGCTGACGGACCGGGAACGCGAGGTCCTGCAGCAGGTGGCCGAGGGGCGAACGACAAAGCAGATTGCCGCCGCGCTGAAGGTGAGCGTGAAGACGGTCGAAACCCACCGCCGCAACATGATGGCCAAGCTGAACCTGCACAGCGTGGCCGAGCTGACCAAGTATGCCATTCGCGAGGGCGTCACGTCGGTCGATGTCTGATCTGAAAAGACCTGCGCTTTTCCGATTCGGCCGGCATATACTGGGGAGAACGTGCCGCGCCCCCGACGCGACGACCGTGCTCTCGGATCTGCAGATCGGCTACTACGTCACGGACTTTCAAGAGGACAACAAGCGATGGAATCCCCGCAAAAAGGATGTCCGGCGATATCTGCACAACCTGCTCACCTGGCGGGCCGGCCGCCGGTCGGTCGTCCGGCGTGTGATCGGGCGGGACATGAACTGGTATCCACGGTCATTCGAGAAGGACATTCCCGGCCCGGCCGTCGCGCATTGGCGGATCACCGCTTCCGGCGGCGGCAGGTGGTTCTCGTGCATTCACGAACACCCGCGATGTGCTTGTGGTCAATTCGTTCCCCATCATGAAGGGGCACAAGGACCAGGCCGCCGACGCGTTCGTCGTGCACGAAACGGTCGGCGGCGCGACGTCTGCCATCCGGTTCAACGCCAAATGCGCGCTGTTCAAGCGGGGCGAGTTCGACGAGTCGGCCTGGTTCTCGCGGTAGACTGCCGGAAAGGCCACGAGGGAAGAAAGGCCGTCCGCATCGCGCCCGGTCAACCCCCGGCGCGCCGCGGCCTGCGGAACCCGCCCGGAGTCAGGCCCGTCTCCTGCTTGAACACGGTGGAAAAATGCTGCGCCACCGGATACCCGACCGCCGCACCCACTTGCGCGGCCGTCATGCGCGTTGAACGCAGAAGCTTCTGCGCATGATTGACCCGGTACCGACGCAGATAGGTGCCCGGCCCCACGCCGACCGACGCGGCGAACACCCGCGAGAAGTGTGCGCGACTCATGCCGGCTTGCCGCGCCAGATCCGACACCCCGATCGGCTCCGCCACGTTCGCCAGGATGTACTCCTTCACCGCCGCCAGGCGCCGCTCCGTCGGATCGGCGGCCGATCGCGCCTGCCGCAACGCGCGTTCGGCCGCGGCAAAGAGCTCCAGCAACAAACCGAGCGCCGTGTGAAGCCCGTCCTCGCGGCGACTCCGCAAACACGAGAAAAGACGCGCCACTATCGCTTCCCCATCCGCGCAGTCGGAGACAAGATAGACGCCGGTCAACCCCATCATCGCCAGAAGCTCACGCGCCCACGGCCCGTCGTACTCCACCCACCGGTACTCCCAGTGCCCAACCGCCGGGTCCACCTCGTACGAATAGGGCAGATCCTTCGGCATCAGCAGAATCGACGACGGCCGGCACGGAATCCCGCGCGCCTCCCCCACATAGCCGATCCCTGCACCCGCCAACGTGTAGATCAGATGCTCCACCTTCCAGCCCTTCGGCCGCCGGTAATGATACGGCAACCAGCAGCGCTCATTTCCAATCGACACCACCCGCAACGCCCCCATGTCCCCCGGCGCCGCCAGGGCGTGAAACGAATAGGTCACGTCGTTGTTCAGCATGCGTGTGCTCCCCGCCCTCGAACGCCCGCCGCCCGGCCCCGCGCGCCGGCCCTGCGGCCGGCAGACCACGCCACGTCCGGCATACATAGCACAAATCTATAATGTCTACGCATAACAACGCAATACCATAGTTTTCTCGGCGCTAATATCATACTTATGACAGCATTATTCAACAACCTCGAAACGGGTGCTGTGGTGAGAGAAACGCAGGTCGTCGGAATTGACGGGGGCGGCAGCAAGACGCGCGCGGTGCTGGTGAGCGCCGACGCCCGGGTCCTGGCGGAAGCGTTCGGGGGGCGGTCGGTTCTCGGCGCGGCCCCGAGCGCGGCGGCTTGCGCGGAGCTGGTGGCGGTCGTCGACTCCCTGTGCGCGCAAACGGGCGTGCTTCGCGACGACGTCTCTTTCTGGGGGTTGGGCGTGAACGGGGTCGATTTCCCCGACGAGCATGCCGCGCAGGTTGCGGCGGTATGCCGGCATGTCGGCATTCCGTCTCGACGGACGGTCCTGGTGAACGACGGGATCGGCGCGCTCTGGGGCGCGACGGCGGGCGCGCGTGCGGCGATCGTCCAGCACGGATCGGGCTTCACGGCCGCCTACCGCACGGCGCTGGGCAACGAGACGTTGTTCGATCATCTCGGGTGCGGGCAGAGCTTCGACATTCGGCGGCAGGTCCTGCCGCTCGTGGTCCGCATGATCGACGGACGCCGCGAACCGACCCCGCTCAAGGAAGACATCCTGGCTCTGCTCGGTGTCGAAGACGAGCAGGCATTCGCGCCAGCCCTGTACAGGCGTACGCTGCCGTTGGGCCGTCTTCGTGACGCGCCCGGCCTCATCGTTGAGGCGTGGCGCAGGGGCGACTCGGCAGCCGAACAGCTCCTGACGGCCGCGATCGAGGATTATGCGGTGGCGGCCGGCGCCATGCTGGCTCGGATGGAACCCGGGCCGCGCCCGGAAGTATCCTTCGGGGGCGGCATGATTATGCATTGGCCTGCGGCGCTCTGGCAGCGGCTCGTGCGGCGGGTGCGGCATCTGCGTCCGGACGCCGACGTACACCGGCCGCTGCTGGCGCCGGAATACGGCGACGCGCTCATGGCCGCCCACCGTGCGGGCTGTGATGTGCCGGCCTTGTTTGCCGGGCTGCAGCACGCCCGCACATCAGAACCCAGCGAGGTATCGGCATGAAGACAATGACGTCACGCGACAGAATGTTGAGGGCCATCGCGCACGAGCCGGTCGATCGTGCGCCGTGCTGTTTCATGAGCTTCACGGCCCTGCGCAGGCGCCACAACGAAGACCTCACGGCGCTGTGCCGCGCGGAACGCGAGATGGGGTTGGACTCCATGCTGTTCATCCCGAAGGCGCCCCGCCCGGAACGGCCCGAACACCCCGAGCTGCGGGGCCTGCCCGTGCGCATCGATCCCGAGGTGACAATCACGGAACGGCGCGAACGCGGCACGGGCGGTCAGGACCTCCTGCACAAGACCTACCACACGCCGTCCGGCCCGCTGACCACCCGCGTGCGCCTCTCGGCGGACTGGCCGCACGGCGATCACATCCCCCTCATGGACGACTTCCAGGTCCCGCGCGCCATCGAGAACCTCGTCAAGGGCGAGCCCGATCTGGACCCGCTCCGGCATTTCCTGTTGCCGCCCAGTGCGGCGGACGCGGCCGCCTACCGGCAGGAGGCGGCGCGGGCCCGCGCGTTCTCCGAAGCGCACGGCGTGGTGCTCGCCGGCGGCTGGGGCGTCGGGGTGGACATGGCGAACTGGCTCTGCGGCATGGCGAATCTGACGCTGCACATGATCGAGCGGCCGGACTTCGTCGCGAAACTGCTGCGCATGATCCACGACTGGAACAGGAAGCGGATGGAACTGGTCCTCTCCGCGCCGGTCGACATCTACTTCCGCCGGGCATGGTATGAGGGCTGCGACTTCATTCCACGCGCATTCTACGAGCAGCATGTTCTTCCGCTGATCAAGGCCGAGGCCGATCTCGCCCACGCCCACGGCGCACGGTTCTGTTACATCTGCTCCAGCGGCACGATGCCGCTGCTCGGCTTGTACCCGTCCGCCGGCATCGACGTCCTCGTCGGCGTCGACCCGGTCCAGGGCACCTACACCGACATGGCGGCCATGAAACGGGAACTGGCGGGGTCGGTCTGCCTCTGGGGCGGCGTATCGGGCGCGATCACCGTGGAACGGGGTACCGAAGAAGAGGTGCGCGGCGCGGTCCGCGAAGCGCTCCGAACGCTGGGCCCGACCGGATGCGTCCTTTCGCCGGTCGACAACATCACCGTCGACGCGCCCAGAACGTGGCGCAATGTGCGGGCGTTCATCGACGAGTGGCGGCAGACTGCGGCCGCCTAGCGCAGCGCGGCGGGCCGCGTGCTGCGCCCGGGGCACCGCACGTTGGAGGAAGAAGATGAGCCATGCCATCACACTGGCGATCGTCGGGGCAGGCAGTTCCTACACTCCGGAGCTGATCGCGGGGATCCTCGATCAGCCGCACGAGGACCTGCCCGTGCGCGCCATTCGCCTGCACGATATCCGGTCCGAGCGCATGGACGTCATCGCCGGCCTCGCGCGCCGCATGGTCGCGCACCAAGACCGCGACATCGCCATCGAGTCCGGTACGGACCTCGAAGCGGCACTCGCGGGCGCCCGGTTCGTCATCACCCAGATCCGGGTCGGCGGAATGGCGGCCCGCCGCCTGGACGAAGAGATCCCGCTCTCCTACGGGGTGCTCGGCCAGGAAACCACGGGCCCCGGCGGGATGTTCAAGGCGCTGCGCACCATCCCGCCCATGCTCGAGATCGGCCGCGCCGTCGCGCGGGTCGCGCCGGACGCGTTCATCCTGAACTACACGAACCCGAGCGGGATCGTCACCGAGGCCGTCGCGAAGCATACCCGGGCCAGAATCATCGGCCTGTGCTCCGGCATGCCGGGCATCATCGCCCGGCTCAAGACACAACTCGCCGCGCGCTTCCCGAACCTGCAGGTCTACTGCGTCGGGCTGAACCATCTGGGCTTCGTGCATCGCGTGCTCGCCGACGGCCGGGATGTGACGGAAGAGGCCCTCGACATCGCGGCCGAGCAGGCGGGCGACGCGGGCGAATTGATCCGGCTCCTGCGCGCCGTACCGATCAGCTATGTGCACTACTACCTGCGCCGCCGCGACAAACTCCGACAGGCCCGGGCCCGGGAGAAGAGCCGAGCCGAGACCGTCATGGAGATCGAAAAGGAGGTCTTCGAACAGGCTGCTGACCCGGAACGGAGGACCAAACCGCCCGCCTTGCAGAAACGTGGCGGGGGCGGCTACGCAAACATCACGTTCAGCTTCATGAAAGCGATCCTGCACGATACCGGCCTTGAGTTGCCCTGCACCGTTCGCAACCGGGGCGCGGTCGCGGGGATCGAGCACGATGCAGGCGTCGAAATCGTGTGCCGCGTCGGCAAGGACGGGCCTACCCCCCTGCCCGTCGGCCCCATCCCTCTCGCCTTCCGCGGTCTCGTGCAGGCGGTCAAGGCCTACGAAACGCTCACCGTCCGCGCCGCGGTCGAACGAAGCCGCGCCCTTGTCATCCAGGCCCTGCTGGCTCACCCGCTGGTCGGCGACAAGGACATCGCCGTTCCGCTCGCCGACGAGTTGCTCCAGGCCCACAATCTCGCATTCAACTGACTCCACGCAGGCTGCTGCGTTTGGCACACGGACTCTCACGACTTCATCCGGGAGCCGCCCCGCCTTGACACGCTTCGCCCCATGCGTTATAGTACCACATAAGGTTTTCTAAACCATATATGGTTTTCAGGACGAGCCGATGAAGGGCCAGAAGCAAGCGCCGGCGCTGGAGCGGGGATTAGCGATCGTCGATCTGATCGCCAACGCACGCGGTCCGCTCGGAATCGCGGCGATCGTGCGGCGCTCGAAGATCCCGAAGACATCGGCTGTCCGACTGCTCGCCGTGCTGGTGCGGCACGGCTACCTGGCGAAGGCGGGGCGAAGCGACTACGCGCGCGGCCCGCGCATGAACCTGGCGGGCATAGCGGATCGGTTCCTGGAACACCTGCTGCAGGCGGGGCCGGAGCTGCTGCCGGGACTGTCGCACGAACTCGGCAACACCGTGATCCTTCTGTACTGGAACGGGTCCGATTACCAATGCATCGCCAAGTCCGCGGAGCCCAACTCCCTGGCGATGCAGCCGGTCGGCAACATCAACAACGACATCGACGCCGTTCCGTGGGGGTGGCTTTTCATGCGCGAATTCAATGACGAGCAGCGGGCGCGCGTCCTGCGCCGCGCGCGTTGCACGGCGACCCAGCGCCGGGAGATCGCGCGGCAGGCCGCCTTCTATGACGCGCACGGCTTCACGTACGACATCAAGGACGAAAAGCGCATTCTGCGTGTCGCCGTTCCTGTCCTGGACGGCGGGCGAATCCGCGCGGCGCTGGTGATGGGCCGCATCGCGGAGCGTGCGGACGAGCACGAACTGGAACGCGACGCAAGCCGGCTGAAACGCGCCGCCGCGCGCCTGACGGGCGAAGGGAGCACACCATGAGCCAACCCGCGAGAAAACGACCGAACGTGCTGTGGCTGATGAGCGACCAGCACAACGCGAACTGTACCGGCTACGCCGGGCATCCGAACGTCAAGACCCCGAGCCTGGACGGCATGGCGGAGCGCGGTGTCACCTTCACGAGCGCCTTCGCCAACAATCCGATCTGTTCGCCGTCGCGCATCTGTTTCATGTCCAGCCAATACATGCGCACGCACCGCATGTTCGGCAACGATCACGCCGAGTACCCCCACCCCAATCCCGACACGCTGGCGTGCCTGTTCCGCCGGTATGGCTACCAGACCGGGCTGTTCGGCAAGTCGCACATGGTCCGGCGCTGGGACGAAGACGGCTTCGAGCGCATCCGCTACACGGATCTCTGCGATTCGCGGCGCGGCGACCCGCTCTCGATGCACTATTTCAAGTATCTGGACGAACGCGGGCTGGCCGATTGGTACGAGGAAGGCACGGTGAGAATGGGAATGGAATACACGATGGACGGCAGCGGGCCGGCCAAGCTGCCCTACGAGCATTCCATCGAGCATTTCACGGGCGAAGAGACGTTGCGCTTCCTGGCCGAGCGGGACGCGACCCGCCCGTTCTTCATTCACATGAGTTTCCAGCGCCCCCACGCGCCCATCGCGCCGGCCGCCGAGTATTTCGACATGTACGATCCCGCCGAGATCGTGCTGCCCGACAGCGCGGCGGACTTCTACGAGAACCGGTTCGCCGGCAAGCCGGCGTGTATCCGCAACCGTGTCAAAGACGGTGGCCGCTATCCGCTTGCCGATCCGAACGTCGACCGCCTGAAGCGCTGTCTGGCGAGCTACTACGCGCTGATCACCTGCATCGACATGGAGATCGGGCGCGTGATCGAGACGCTCGAACGCGAGGGCGAACTCGAGAACACGATCGTGTTCTATACGGCGGACCACGGCGACTTCGCGGGCGAGCACGGGCTGTTTCACAAGAACCTGGGCATCTACGATTCCATCCAGCGCATCCCGTTCCTGCTGAGCTGGCCGGGCGGCCCGCGCGGCACGGCGGTCGACGACATCGTGGAATCGGTCGACCTCTACCCCACCCTGTGCGCGCTTTGCGACGTGCCGCTCCCCGCCGGCCGGGAGGGCCGCTCGGTGTTGCCGCTCGCGCAACCGGGCGGCGCCGGCGGATGGAAGGACGCGGCCTTCTGCGAATGGGAAACGGGCGGCACGGGCCCCATCAGCGCGATCCGGACCCGGTCCCACCGGCTCGTGTACTACGGCGGTCGGCATGAGGGCGAGCTCTACGATCACCGTGACGATCCGGGCGAGATCCGGAACCTGTGGTCGGAGCCGGCGCACACGGATACGAAACTGGAACTGCTCCAGCGGCTGATGGATTTCACGATGCGCTACGGCAAGGAGACCGACCACGAGACCGACCGGCGGCAGGACCAGGAGGCGCGCCATTCCCCCTCGCGTCTGCTCCACAAGCATCGCCGCTACTGGAGCCGGCTCACCGAGGCGTACACCGAGGAATCCTCCTGGCCGCCGCGCCGCGCCATCACGTGAACATCGGCCTGACCTTGCCCTGGAAATACTAGTGGCCGGATTCGTGCTGCCGCTGCCTGTCGCGAACCGCGTCGAACACCTTCCGCATGTCCGGCTCCAGGTCGGCGAGCGAGACGGTACAGGGCTCATGGCGTCTCACTCGCCAACCGGTCGATATTCGGCGTCTGCACGGGGGAACGTGTTCATGAACCCCAACGCATCGAACCTGAGTTGATCCGACAGAATCAGCAGGATATTTGTCATGCTCGTCTCCAGGCACCGCAGAAGGAGCACTCCGGATCGTCGCAAAGCAGCAGATTCGGATCGCCGCGCAAGGCGGCCAGGCCGAGGTCGTACATCGACCGGGCTGGAGTCGTCGCGACCGTCCCGAACCCCAAGCCGGTCCGGCGCAAGGGCAGTCCGCCGGCGAGGAGGCGGCGGTACATTTTGCACGTTTCGGCGGGCCGCCTGTAGAAATCGCGGTGGCCGGGCAGGTACCGGGGCACATGCACCGTCTCCACGCGGCCGTCGGGCCGCTCGACCCCGCAAAGCGCATCGGCGAGATAGGGCAGCCGAAGTTCGTCCTCGAGCAAATGGAAGAACGTCGTAGCCGCCAGGTCCGCCCCCAACCAGACCATCTTCCCGTCATGGTCGAGAAGCCGGCCGAACGGACTGTTCCGCGAGACGGGCGGGTCCGTCTCGCGGTGATCGCCCAGACACGCCTCCGCCAACAGCCCCACGCCGGCCACCGAATGGGTCGGATGCGCACTGCGCGACACGCCGGGACGGGCCTGGAATTGCGCGGCGATCCGGCCGGTGCAGGGCACGCTCTTGCGCCGGTGATACGGCCTGAAGTCGCGTCGACACAAAGCGGAGCCGCCGACGCAGGTTTCGCTGTGCGTGAAGGCGGGCATGAGCAGCGTGCCGCGCGTGCCCAACACGTCGAGGAACGCATCGATCACCGTGTCCGGACCGCCGTCCACATGGCCCAGCGCCGCCAGGCCGCTGTGCACCACGATCAGATCGCCGCGGCCCACGCCCGCGCGGCGCAGGGCGGCAACGATCTGGCGCGCGGACACGCTTCTCTCGAATCGGGTTTTCAAATAGCCGAACTCGGTCAACAGCTCGACGGCGCCAATGTACCGGCGCATGGCGCCGGAATCCGGGGCCAGCCCCCTTTCCCAGGCGGCTTCCTGAGCCAGTTCCTCCAGCGTCTTCTTGCCGTCCATATTGGCCAGAACGCAAGCGAACGGGCCGTAGATGACCGAGTCGGGGAGCGGGCGCCGCCTGGCCTTCGGCACGTTGCGCAAGTCGTGCGGAAACCCGATCGCGGCCCGCGCCGGCACGATCGTGGCGGCGATGCGTTCCCATAAGCCCCGCTCGGGCGACACCGCGGCGCTGGCCTTTCCCGGCATGGCCGCCAGGTCGGCCATCAGGTTCGACTCGACCCGATCGGCGGTTGCGCGAAGCCGCGCAACCGCCTTGGCCGGCGCCGACCCGCCGGCAACCGCGGCGAAGCCGTGCAGCCGGGCCTCTTCGCGACGGCGCCGGTGGTGCATCGCCTTGCGCGCCTTTTCCCGCGCGCCACCGAACCCGGCCGTTCGTTGCGGCAGGCCGGCCGCCTCCCGGGCCATATGCCGTTCGGCCAAGGCGGCGGCGGCGCGGATGCGCATGCCGAGCGCCTCGTGCTCGAGGGTCAACATGCGCGCGGTCCATGCGCCGGCGAACGCGGCGGCCTTGCGAAAGCAGGCCGGGTCGATCACGTCCATGTTCTGTCGCGAATTATGCCAGAGCGGCGATTTCCCGCGCGGCCAGATGGTGGGCAGCCCGACCGTCGGATCGCCGAGAAACATGTCGTCGCAATAGGCGCCGCGCTCGTTCAGGCTCGTCATGGGCGAATCGGGCTCGTCGCGGAGCGCGAGGAACAATTCCTCCATGAGATAGTCGCCGAAGAACGGCGAACCCGCCAGATCGACATGCCCCGTGCCGGGCTGCACGGCAATCGCGTCCATGTTCATGGCGCCCAGCACCCGGCCATGGAGCGCGCCGCCGCGACGATGCGCGTAGGCGGCGAACCCGTACATCTCCAGCCCCAGCACCACACGCAGCGTGAAACGCGGTCGCGGCAGACGGCCGCCATCGGCCAACCGCCGAATCGTGCGGGCAATTTCGATGGCGGCGATGGTTCCGGCGGAGTTGTCGTCCGGCATGGGCTCGTAAAGGTGACTGAGCAACCACAGCTCGCGCCGGTCCCGACCGGGCAAGACCGCGGTGACCAGGTCGATTTCGCCCGCGTACCGCCGCCCGTCGCATTCCACGCGCACGCGCACTTCGCCCATGCGGGCCGCCTGGCGCAGCCGATCGCCCACGCGCGGCGCCACGCTGAACCCGATAAACGGGCGCGCATCCTCGTCGACATGCCAACTCGGATCCTCCGAGCAACCGTTGACCCAGCAAATCCCGTCGGGCGTCGCGTGGCGGTCGCGCACGCCATCCGTTACGAACCCCAGCGCGCCCAACTCGCCTATCGAGCGAAGAACAGCGCCCCGGACCCGCGTGTCGGGATCCGTCACGATCATCGCCCCTCGCGCATCGCAACCGCGGAGCATCTGCTCCTCGGTCATCAAACGAGCGGCCACGCCGCCGCGCGCGGTCCGTACCGAACCGCGCACCAAGTGAAACGGGTGCCGTCGAAAATCGGCGACCACCGGGTCATCGAACGCGATCGGCGCCTTCGTGACGCGCAGCCGCCCGATCCTCGCGTCCCAAGCCATGGGCATGGCCTTGTCCTGAAAAACCGTCTTGCCGTCCGCCGGAAACGCAAGTCGTTCCACCTTGTCCAAACCGGCCTTGCGCAGGAGCCCTTCGACAAACTTCGCCGCCCGGCGATGATCGCGAAAGCACTGCCCGATCTCCAGACGCCACAACGCTTCCGTATTCGACAGCATCGAGGCCAAGTCCAGTTCATGCCCGAAAGCGTCATAGATCTCCCGCCAACTTCGCGCTGTCTTCAATGCACCCCCCCCTTCTTCACCATCCGCTCTTGGGCCCGCGCGCGTGACTTCGCGACGGCCCCTTGAACAACCCGGCCGCGTTCGTTATGTATAGCATGTGTGTTCGAAGAGGCTCACGACCCATTTTCGCCGGTCGCCCTTTTTTTTGCGTTAATTCAGGGAATTTTTCCATATATTACCGCCTGGAAATGCGGGCATCAACCGGAAAGCGGGCGGATGGTCATGGAACAGCGCCGTGTGCATACGGCACAGGTCCCCCGCGGGCCGGGCGAAGGCGGGTGCGGCAACGCAACCGAAGGATAAGGAGACGGCGATGGACAAGCTCATCCGGCCTCTGGCGTCGGTGGCAGTCGTGCTGAGCGTGGGTGCGGTTGAGGCGGCGGATCTGGTCATTGCTCGATCGGGCGGGCGCTGCGACTACCAGATCGCGGTTCCGGACCAATCATCCCACCCGGCGATCGGGGCGGCGCTGGACGCGGCCGCCGAAGTTCTGCGCGAGATGTTCAAGGCCAACGGCTGGACCGTGCCGGTCGTCAAGGAGGCCAAGGCGGCCCCCGGGCAGCCGGCCATGTATCTCGGCGACACCCGTGCGGCGCGGGCGGCGGGCATGGATCCGACGCGGATGCCCATCTGGGGTTACGCATGCAAGGCCGTCGGACGGAATATCGTCATTGCCGGGCGCGATTGGCCCGCGCCCGCCAAGGCGCGCGGCAAAACCGCATGCTCGCAGGGCACGGTCAAGGGCCTGACGGATTTCATGGTCCGCTTCTGCGGAACCCGTTTCCTGACGCCGGGCGGGTTGACCGGCATCGAGTTCCTGCCGATCGAGACCATCGTCGTGCCGGCCGACCTGCTGCTGCGCAAGGAGCCCATGGTCGCCTTCAATTCGCGCCCGGGCAGCCAATACACGGCGGACGCGGCCGCGGTGGCGCTGAACCTGCTGGACAACGTTTCGGACGAGTACAGCGGGCACACGCACGAAAAGGCGGTCCCGGCGGAGAAGTACGCCGAGACTCATCCGGAATATTTCGCCCTGTACGAGGGCAAGCGCGTGCACACGCGCAAGCGCGGCGGGCGGGCGGAGGTGTACGAGAAGCATCTGTGCTACTCCAACAAGGAGGTGCAAGATCTGATCTACGGGGAGATGTTGCGCTCCTTCGACGCAGGCTACACGGAGTACCGGTCGGTTCAGGCCGACGGATTCACGCCCTGCCAATGCGACGCGTGCAAGCGCCTGTTCAACACGGACGACTGGGGCGAGAAGCTCTGGCTGTTGAACAGGATGTGGGCTCAACGCCTGCTCCGGGATCGGCCGGGCAAGTGCCTGGCGGTGGGCTCCTATACGGTGACGGAACGGCCGCCCGAATCGTTCCGGAGCTTCCCGCCCAACATGCGCGCGGACATCCGCGGCGCCCCGCGCACATACGCGCGCTGGGAAGGCTATGATGTGCCGGCGGGGTTCACCTGCTACCTGCACGGTTGGGGCGGCTATCACCTGTGCGGGTATCTGCCGGTGCGCACGCCGCTCTACGCCGAGCAGACGGTCAAGGATTTCGCGCTCCACCGCATCAAGGGTGTGCATCTGGACATGCCCGCCAATCTGTGGGGGTTGGAGGGCCCCACCGCCTACGTATATGGGCGCATGTTCGACGACCCCGAGAGCTTGACCGCGCGGGAGCTGGTGCAGGAGTACATCCACGCCGCTTACGGCAAAGCGGCGAATGCGATGGAGCGCTTCTTCGAGGAATTGCACCATACGCTCGAAGCGTACACCCGCGTGTTCGGGGTGGATGGCGGGCTGTTCACGGGCTACGAGCCCATCGGCGGAAGGCGCCGCAGATACTTGACCAGCGCCGACAAGCTGCGCCTGATCGGGTTCCTCTATCCGCCCGAGACCCTCGATCTGCTCGAGAGCCACCTGGCGCAAGCGGAACGAACGGCCGGGCTCGGCCCCAAACACACGACGCGGCTCGCCCTGACCCGCCGCGACTTCAACTATCTCAAGAGCACCGCGCGCGTGGTCCACCTGTATAACGCCTACCTCACACGGAAGCACGGAGTCACGCTCGACCAGCTGTTGAACGAGATGGAAGCCCGCGAGACGATGATCCGGTCCTGGTACGACACGCGCGGCGAGAAACCCCGCCAGAAGCCGATTGCCCCCGATTGGCCCCTGTATGTGGGCGGCGCCGGGCATTCCATCTCGCATTTGACGAGGAACGGCGGCGGATACCTTGCCACCCCGGTCCCTCCGTTCACCTGGGACATCGAGAAGATGCGCAGGGCGCCGGTGCTGGCGCCCAAGATCCTGACGGCCGGACCGATCCGCGCGCCCTGGCCGCCGGCCGCGCGGGAGTGGGCGGCGGTGCCCGGCGCGGAACTGGGCCCGTCTGCCCTCGGGGCAACGGCGCCAACGCAGGCGAGCACCGTAAAGGTCGCCTACGACCGGCGCGCGCTCCACATACGCTTCGAAGGCCGATTGCCCGGCGGATGGGTAAAGCCGACGGGCGCGCGAGCCGATTCCCGTGACAATGTGGCGCGCGAATGCTTCGATGCCGTGCTGGCGCCCAACAGCAATCCGGCCCGCTATTTCCGCTTCGCCGGCGGCCCGGATCCGGCGGCCCGCTACGACGCGCGGCACGGCTTCATCGAGGACTCGATCGATCCGCGCTTCGACGACGACGATGTGGAGTGGAATTGCGCCTGGGAATACGCCGCCGAGATCGCCGCGGACGGGAAGAACTGGTGCGCCTTGATGAGCATCCCCTTCCGCTCGCTCGGCGCGGCGGCGCCCGCGCCCGGGATCGAGTGGAAGGCCAATTTCGGACGCGTGCACGAATACCGGCCGAACGACAAACGGAGTCGCGAGGAATCCCTGTGGTCCGCCAATCCACAAACGACATCCATCGGCGACCGGGCCGCATTCAGCACGTTACGGTTCGAATGAACGGCGAGCATCCCGCAGGTTTGGGGCCGAGCGCCTGTCGCGGGAATTCCCGGACCGGATCTTTTCCATCACGTCCCTCGGGCCTACCGCTCCCCCCCGCCTCGTTTCACGAGTTCCCCGTCAAGACGGGCCTCGGGGTTGAGGGCGCCGACGCGAAATCCATGAAGAAATTCCTGGGCTACAAGGTTCTCCAAGGCTGCGCCCGCTGGATTCACAAGCAGAGTCCTCACGAGCACGGGCTCCGGGCCGCTACAACAGCCGGTTCAAGGCGCGCCGCAAATCGCCGCTCGTCACGTAGCGTTCCGGGCAGCCAAGCCGCTCGTAGACGGTGGCGGGCCAGGTCCAGAAGTTGTGGCCCGGGTTGATCAGGGCGACCTTGCGCGGCGCGATAAGCCCGACCGCGTGCGGGATATCGAACGCCCGCAGAATGCCGGGCAGCGAGCCGCCGTACAGGTGCGAGCTGGGCAAGTCTTCGAGGAAGACGCCGGCTACCCGCTCATCGACGATGCCGCGGTAGAGCACGGCAACCGCGCCGGCGTTTCGCCCATGCAGGTAGATCTCGCACCCCTTCAGCTCCTCCAATTGCAGGAGATAGTCGACCAGCACGCCGGTATCGTAGAACGTCATGAGCGCCGGGGTCAGGCCGGTCAGGGCCATGGCGCGCACCAGTCGCGTCCTGCCCGAACGCGGGCGGGACCCGGGCGGAGCCGAGTCCGGTAAGTCAACCGGCATGTTGTCGCCGGCCGCGCGCGGTTCGAACCCGCCGTACGCGGCAGCGCCCTGCTCCAGAAACGCCACCACGGCGGCCATGCCGTGCAGCGAGCTCTCGCCCGCATTCGCCACGCCGACCACAACCTTCGGCGCGTGCCCGGCCGGGTTCACGAGATGCAGCCAGACCTCGACGCCGTCCACTTCCCCGCGATGCGAACGGTACAACTCGTCCTTATCCCGCCCGCGCCGCCAGTCGCCGTCCAACCGCAGGCGCGCGGGGCAGCCGTCGTCGAGAGGAAAGGGCAGCGATTCGATCGCGCGCTTGCGAATCGCGGGCCATTCGTCCGGCTCGGCGGGATACGGGACGGCCCCGCGCGGGGACAGCAATCGGGGCAGCATGTCGAGCCGGTTCGGCGCGGGGGGGGCACCGTTGAATACGCTGGTCGTATGCTCCGTGATCTTGCGCGGCCCGCATTCGACCGCCGGCCGTTTCTCGCTGGCCACATGCTCATCGAAGAATGGGGCCGTGGCCGCGTCGAATTCGGGATGATTGCCGTGTTTGCCCGGGCACGTGACCAACCGGCACATCTCCGGCTTCCCGTACAACGCATAGATCTTCGCCGTCCGCTCCACGAACGCCCGCGTCTGCGCCGGATGAAACAGCGCATCATGATCGGCAAAACAAAACATCGCGCCGCGCGGCGCAATCAGGGCGGCGTACTCGCTCCAATCGCGGCGGTACAAGTTGAGCGCATACATACAGTCGCAATGCCCCTGCAGATGCCGGTTGCGGACGGCATCGACCGGCGTACTGATCCCGCAAAGCGATGAGACCGCCTTGACGCGTTCGTCAATGGCCGCCAGGAAGAAGCTGGCCGCGCCGCCGCCGGACACCCCCGTCACGCCGAGCCGCTCCGGATCGACCCGCGGATCCCGGGCCAGGACGTCCAGTGCACGGATCGAATTCCAGGCCTCGCCCCCGGCCGAGGAGTACCCCATCGCGACCCACGCCTCGACGAGCGACAGGTTCGCGCCGTGATGCTCGCCCGGATGGTCGGCCTGCTCGATGGTATTGAGGATCAGGCACACGTACCCGCGCCGCGCCCACATCATCGGGTGCGGATGATAGCCCCATACGCCGTGTGTGTTGTGACCACAGGTGTAGAGCACGCCCGGCGCCGAGCCGGGCGGCGCGGGGTCGGGATAGTAAATCACGGCCGAACTCCAGCAATCCGGCAACAATTGGAACCCGATTTTCCTGGCGCCGTACCCCTCGCCGGCAAACGTCCCGTATTCCCGGATGGCCAGGTCGCACCGCTCAGGCAGCGTGCCCAGCCCCAACGCGGACAAGAATTCCCGGCGCCGGATCGGCCGTTCCCGCTCCCAATCGTCGATCGAGGCAACGCCGTCGAAGGCGTTCGCCGCCATCGCCTCGGTCCGCCTCGCCAGACTCTCCCACATCGTCATCATCATGCTGCATTCCTCCGTTTCATTCGAACTCTTCCACTTGAATCTCTTTTCCGCCCTTTCATGCCGGGCGCCGCCGAATCCGCGCCGCCCTCGGCCGCGCATGGCCGGGCGAGGACGCCCGGCCTGCTTGGGTTGCGCGACATGCCCGCCTCAACGTGTGCAGGCCGGGGCGCACCGAGACCACCCCGCCCCTTCCGCCAACGCCCCGCCCGTCTAATTACTGGATAATATCCAAATTTTATCAAACGGGGACCCGATCGACAACTCCTCCTGTGCACGTTTTGGGACGCGGCCCGACCTGTCGTTAAGCGGGCATCACCAGAAGAAGAGAATCGCGCGAAGGAGTCAAGCATGGACTGGCGACTGAACATATCGAAGGACAGGCGGAGCCTGGAGCGGGCGGACGGCACGCCCTGGTTCTGGCTGGGCGACACGGCGTGGGCGCTGTTTATCCACCTGAACCGCGACGAGGTGAAGCGGTACTTCGCCGACCGGCAGGCGAAGGGTTTCACGGTCATCCAGGCGGTTGCGCTGATGGGGTACAACGTGGATTTCAACCAGCCGAACGTGTACGGGCACCGGCCTTTGCTCGACAACGATCCCACCCGGCCGGACACCCGGGGCGACGAGAATTTCTGGACGCATGCGGACTATATCGTCGACACGGCGGCCGAGCACGGGTTGTACATCGGCCTGCTGCCGACCTGGGGCTATCATATCGGAGGGAATCACGAGACGCCGATCCGTTTCACGATGGATTCCGGCTGCGCCTACGCCGAATGGATTTCGCGGCGATATGCGAAGCGGCCGAACATCATCTGGATCAACGGCGGCGACGTACGCGGCAACGAACGCGATCCTGAAGACCGCGCGATCTGGAATGCGATGGGCGCGATCTACAAGCGGAATTGCCCCGATCATCTGGTGACCTTTCACCCCCGCGGAAACAGCTCGTCCGCCCTCTGCTTTCACGGCGAGGAGTGGCTGGATTTCAACATGATCCAAAGCAGCCACGCCAGGCTCGGCCTGCGCAACGACCTTATGATCGAGACGGACTGTCAGCGCCCATGCGCGAAGCCCGTGCTGGACGGCGAGCCGCGCTACGAGGCGCATCCCGTGGGCAGACTCCCGCAAAGAGGCTTCTTCACGGACTACGACGTGCGCCAGGCCGCGTACTGGTCCTTGTTCGCCGGATCGTTCGGGCATACGTACGGGCACGTGAACCTGTGGCGCTTCAACGTGCCGGGCAAGGTGCGCACGAAGGAGCGGTTCGAGATGATGGACCTGTACTGGATCGACCTGCTGGACAGCCCCGGCGCTTGGCAGATGAAGGCGGTCCGGGACTTGATGTTGTCGCGTCCACACGCCGGCAGAGGAGCGGCCCAGTCCCTGCTGCGCGCGCCCGGCGAAGGGGAGCGAACCCAGCGCGCGACACGCGGGGACGGATACGTCTTCGCGTATTCGCCGTACGGCGACCCCATCGAACTGGACGTCCCGTGGCAGGATTTCGACGCCTGGTGGTACGATCCGCGAACGGGCGCGGCGCGGCCGGAGGAAGCGTCCGGCACGTCTTTCACGCCGCCCGGCCATCCGTACCGGGGCAACGACTGGGTGTTGGTGGTTGATGAGGGCGCCAGGCATTATCCGCCGCCCGGACAAATCAGCCGGGCCCAGTAGGGACACGAGCTCGCGCACCTGCCGGACCGCGGCGGCGACGCTGCCGTCGAGAGCAGCCGCCCGAGGCGTTTTCCTCGCACCCTCGTTGCGTTTTCCCTGTGCACGTTTGCCCCTTCTCGCCGACTGGCCTCTGGAAGCCAGACTGTGACGGAGGTTCTGAGGTGTCGCGCTAGATCAAGCGAGAGGAACCCATGACAGATTCAAGAGCGTTCCCAGACGGTGAACGGATTAGGCATGCAATCGTCCGCCGGCTGGTGCGTGCCGGGCTAACGACGCTATGTCTTCTGACGTCGGCCGTGCCCATTTTGCACGCGCAAGTCCTGGTTCCACGCGGCTCGGAGTGGCGTTACCGCAAGGGGACCACAGAAGCCTCCGATCCCCGCGGCGCATGGCGGGAGCAAGACTTCGACGCCTCCGCCTGGCCGCTCGGCAACGCCCCGTTCGGCTACGGCGACGCGCCGTTCGGTACGGAATTGCCCGACATGCGCCACACCTACCCCAGCGTGTTCCTGCGCAAGACGTTCACGGTTTCCGCGCTCCCGCCCGAAGCGCGGCTGCGGATCGAGGTCGACTACGACGACGGCTACATCCTGTGGATCAACGGCGAACGGGTTTCGGACCGCAACGAACCGGACGGCGAGCCGCTGCACACCTCGCAGGCCGCCGCCGACCACGAGTCGGGCGCGTATGAGACCCGCGAGCTGCCGGATCCCGGCGACTACCTGGAGCCTGGCGAGAACGTGATTGCCGTTCAGATGTTCAACGCGGGCGTGGACAGCAGCGACTGCAAGTTCGACGTCGAGCTTTCTTCGTACAGGAAGGTCGCGGACACGACGTTCAGCCGGGACCGCGGTTTTTGCGATGCCGGGTTTTACGTGACGATCGGGACGGCGACCCCGGACGCGACGATCCGGTACACCACCGACGGGACCGTGCCGACGGACTCGCACGGGACGGCCGCGAACGGCCAGGCTGTCGTACACATCACGACGACGACCTGCCTGCGCGCGGCGGCGTTCAAGGCCGAGCACGAGCCCACGGACGTCGATACGCAGACGTACATCTTCACCGCCGGCGTGATCCGACAGCCGCCGGACCCGGCCGGCTATCCGAACCGCTGGCGGTCCGTGAACCTGGAGACGGACGTGCCCGCGGAGTACGACATGGACCCGGAGGTCGTGGACGACCCCGCCTACAGCGGCTCGATCGAAGGCGACCTGAAATCGCTGCCGGCGCTTTCGATCGTGTGCGACCCGGACGAGATGTTCGACCGCTATCAGGGAATCTACCCGAACGCCGTGGGTGTCGGCAGCGAGTGGGAGCGGGCGGTTTCCGCCGAGCTGATCCATCCCGACGGCACGGACGGGTTCCAGATCGACTGCGGCATCAAGATATCCGGCGCCGGGTTCCGCTATTTCCACAGGACCATGAAGAAGAGCTTCTCGCTCATGTTCAAGAGCGAGTTCGGGCCTTCGAAGCTGAGCTATCCGCTCTTCCCCGATTCGCCGGTGGACAGTTTCGATAATCTGTGCCTGCGCTCCTGCGGGAACGACTCGTTCGCCTACGTGCCCGAACGCGGCCAGTTCCTGCGCGATGCGTGGGGGCGGCGCACGCAGCGCGACATGGGCTGGATGGCGGCGCATGGCCGGTTCGTGCACCTGTACATCAACGGCCTGTACTGGGGCTTGTACAACGTGCACGAGCGGATCAGGCAAAACACGCTGGCCCAGACCTACGGAGGCGAAGAGGAAGACTACGACGTGCTGGGCGGTTTGGGCCGACAAGAGCCGTATTATGCCGCCAAAGCCGGAACCACCCATGCCTTCGCCGAAACGCTGCGGGTTCGGGACAAGGATCTGGCCGTGCCCGCGAACTACGCGGAGATGTCGGAGTGGCTCGATATCCCGCAGTTCATCGACTACATGATCATTTGCATGTACCAACCCCACAGCGACTGGGACTACTACTACTCCCCGGTCTGGACGTTCAACAACATCCGGTTCGCCTGCCGCCGCTCCCCGACCGGCGGGCCGCCGCTCGTTCCGTTCCAGTTCTTCATCTGGGACATCGAAGACAGCATGGAGGTGGATTCGATCGGCACGGACGTCTCGGCCACGCGGGGCCCCTGGGCCATTCACGAGAACCTGATGGCGAACGGGGACTACAGAGTCCTGTTCGGCGACCGCGCGCACAAGCATCTGTTCCACGGCGGCGCCCTCACGCCCGAGGCGGCCAAGGCGCGGTACTCGGAGTTGGCCGGCATCATCTACCGCGCCGTCGTGCCGGAATCCGCGCGCTGGGGCGATACGCTGATCGGCGACAGGGGCAGCCACTGGTCGGTCCCGCTCTGGGACGACTACCTCAGCCGGACCGGCGGCGGCACGCTGAGCGACTATCATCCGCGCACGCGCGACGACGAATGGATCCCGGAACGTGACCGCCTCCTGAACGAGTTCCTGCACAATCGCGAGGCGCCGGTCCTCTCGCAGCTCAGGGTCCGCGGGCTCTATCCCAACAGCGTCGTGGCGCCCGTGTTTCACCAACACGGCGGCGCGATCGCCGCCGGATTCAGACTCACCATGTCCACGCCGGCTTACACGATCTACTACGTCACGGGCGACGCGGACCCGCGCGCGCCGGGCGGCGCGATCGCCCCGGAGGCGGAACGCTACACCGGCCCGGTTGCCCTCACGCGCACGACGCACGTGCGGGCGCGCGTCAGGAAGAGCGTGGGCACATGGAGCGCGCTCAACGCCGCCACGTTCAATTACACCGCGCACTACGGCAAAATCCGCATCACCGAGATCATGTACAGCCCGCTCGGCGGGCGCGAATACGAGTTCGTCGAGATCGAGAACACGGGCCTCTCGACGCGCGGTCTGTCCGAGTTGCGGCTGGCGGGCGCGACCTACTCCTTTCCGCCGGGCGCAACGCTCGATGCGGGCCGATTCGCGGTCATCGTGGCGGATGAAACGGCGTTCGCGAGCCGGTATCCGGGCGTCAAAGATTCGCCCGGCGTCCAGTTCTTCGGCGTCTGCAAGGGCCGGCTCGACAACGGAGGGGAACGGCTCGCCCTGGTGGATTGCGACGGCGCCACCGTCACCTCCGTCCGCTACAACGACAAGCACCCGTGGCCGCGAGAGGCGGACGGGGCCGGGTTCTCGCTCGTGGCCGGCGATGCGGCCGGCGATCAGGACGACCCCGCCACGTGGCGCGCCTCGAACCTGATCGGCGGCTCGCCCGGCCGCGACGACGGCCTGCCGTACCGCGTCGTCATCAACGAAGCGCTCACGCACACCGACCCACCGCAGGTCGACGCGATCGAACTGTACAATGGCGGGCCGGTCGCCGCGGATATCGGGGGCTGGTACATCAGCGACAGCCGCGACGACTACAGGAAGTATCGCATACCGGACGGCCCGCCGCTGGCCGCCGGCGGCCATGCGGTCTTCGACGAGACGGCCTTCAATGCCGACACAAACGATCCGTCCTGCTTCGCGCTCGATTCGCACGGCGAGGCGGTGTACCTCACGCAGTGGGACGCGGCCGGCAATCTGCTGTACCTGGCCGAGGCGCGTTTCGGCGGCGCGGCCAACGGCGTGGCGTTCGCTCGGCACGTCACAAGCGACGGCGACGCCGATTTCGTGGCGCAGAGCACGCCCACCACGCTGGGCAGTTCGAACGCCTACCCACGGGTGGGTCCCGTCGTCATCAACGAGTTGATGTACAACCCGGCCGATTTGTCCAACCTGTCCGAGGAGTTCATCGAACTTGTCAATATCAGCGACAGCGCGGTGCCGCTCCACGACCCGGCGGCCCCCACAAACACCTGGCGACTTGACGCCGCCGTGGAGTATGCCTTCCCTGCCGGCACGACCCTTGCGGCGGGCGAGTACGCATTGGTCGTGCCCACCAACGAGGCCGCCTTTCGCGCGGCGTATCCGGATGTGCCGGCGGGCGTGCGGATCTTCGGCCCCTACGCCGGCCGGCTGAACAACGGCGGCGAAAGCGTCAAGCTGTGGCGGCCGGACACCCCGGACGCCGAAGGGACGCCGTGGATTCTGATCGACTGCGTGAAATACAATGACAATAGCCCGTGGCCGGAAAACGCCGACGGCGACGGCCACTCCTTGGAACGATTGGATCCAATCGCCTACGGGAACGACCCGGCGAACTGGACCGCCGGCCTAGGCGCCGGCGGCACACCGGGTACGGCCAATTCCGGGGCGCTGGTCTCCCGCACGGCCGGCTGGCGCTACCACGACAAGGGGATCGATCTCGGCTCGGCCTGGCGCGCGACCGCCTACGGCGACGGCGATTGGGAGGACGGCAACGCGCCGCTCGGCTATGCGTATCCGGAAGTCGGCACGACCGTCTCCCACGGCGACAACCCCGCCGAGAAGCACATCACCACCTACTTCCGCAAAATGTTCACGCTGGGCGTCACCCCATCCGGCATCACGGCCCTAACGCTGCGCGCGCGCTACGACGACGGATTCGTCGCCTATCTCAACGGGCAGGAGGTCGCGCGCGGTTCCATCAGCGGCTCCGTCACCTACAACACAACCGCCGCCGGCCATGCGGCCGACGCCTGGGAGACATTCAACATCGATACGCATGCGGACAGACTGGTTCGCGGGCTGAACGTCCTGGCGGTGGAGACGCATCAATCCGACGCCGGCAGCAGCGACCTGTTCATGGATATGGAACTCGCCTGCCGGATCGGTCAGAGCGAACAGCCGGACATCGCCGTGAGCGCCACGGCGCTCGATGTGAGCGTCGCGCAGTACGGTTCCGCGGCTCTCTCGTTCGACGTGTGGAACAGCGGCGGCGGCACGCTGGACTACACCATCGTGGAGAATACCAGTCACTATTCGGTCTCGCCGACGTCCGGGTCATCCTCCGGCCCGGGCGACAGACGGACACACACCGTCACAATCAACACTTCCGTCCCGATTGGCCGCTATGCGAGGACCATCGAGGTGCACGACAACGCCGGCTCATCGAACGATACCGTGGTCCTGACCGTAAACATCACGGTGAATGCCGCCGGCCAAGCGTCCGAGCCGTGGACGGCGTACCACGATCTCGGCTGGCTCAGCGGCCAGCCGACCCAAAACATCACGACCGGCGCGGCCGGCACGGTCGAACTGGTCCGCCACGATACCGGCGCGGGGGCAGGCGTCATGCTCGCCAACAGCTACGCCGGCAATGTCGCCGACGACGTGCTGGGCGCCCCCGCGCAGGGAACGGACGCGCATGGCGTTTTCGACGGCATCGTCGACTGCAACGGGTTCGTCTACGCCAAAACGGCCCCGATCACCCTGACCTTTTCCGGGCTGGAAACGAACGGCGCCTACGAAGTCGTGGTGTTCGGCAACCGCGCGGGCGGCTACCTCGACCGCCTTTCGACGGTCACGATCGCCGGTGCGGCCGCGTTCGAAAACGCCAGCACGGCGGGCGCCGATTTCGACGGCGCGGCCGACCCATCGGTCACGATTTGCAGCGGCGAGAACACGCTCGACGGTTACGTCGCCCGGTTCCGGGCGGTCGCGCCCGGCGCGGACGGCGAATTCACGCTGATGTTGGACGGCGGCGGCAGCACGGCGTATTTCAACGCGCTCGCCCTGCGGCGCGAGGGCGGGATCCCCGGCGACAACGATGGCGACGGCATGACCGACGCGTGGGAGCAGGAGGTGTTCTTGAGCACGTCCTCACCGGACAGTGCGCCGGACGCCGATCCCGACGGCGACGGGTACTCGAACTTCGAGGAGTTCGTCGCCGGAACCGGGGCGCTCGATGGGCAGGATGTGTTTTCCGTCGACCTGGCCTGTTCCGGCGGCGAACTGGTCGTCTCTTTCCAGACCCGCGCCGCCCAAGGCACGGGCTACGAAGGCCTGACGCGCCACTATTCGTTGGAGGAGCAAGCCGGCGGGCCCGCCGGCGCCTGGGCGACCGTGCCCGGGTGTGAAAACATTGTCGGCTCCGGCCAGGCAGTGAGCCATATCCCCGACACGGCGCAGGCGCAGCGCGCCTACAGGGCGAAGACCTGGGTCGAGTAGACCCCCCGCTTCTCGGCCAACGCGGCATCGTCCGTGTCGAGAACGAGGCCTCGATCCTCGCGCGTCAGTTGAAGACGACCGTATCGCGAGGCGAAGTCGCGAATCTCCACCGCGACATGCTCGGGAACCGGGGACTTCGAACACCGCACAAGCACGTCCACGATCTCGTCCGCCGCAACCCCGGCCGCGCAGGCATTCCAGATCGATAGCGGCGTGACGCGATAGGTGTGGGCATGCTCCGGCGACTTGATCAGTTCGGCGAACCGCGCCAGCCCGTCCCGCGCTCTTCGTAGCGGGGGCTGTCCACGTCCACGAGCGCGGAGTCGTCGCCCTGGACAATCGGCGGGTTGCTTGGATCGTAGTGGCGCATCGCGGAAAAACATGTCCCAGTCGTTTCACGGCCGTCCGAAAAACGCGTTCGTTCTTGGCGGCCGGGCATCGGAACCGGCGCTTCCTTTCCTCCTCCGACACCTCCGTCACGCGTCCATGATCGTGCACGCGAATGCCCGGCATCAAGGCTTCACATGGAGAGATGCCACTCCATATATCCGGGAACGTCTTCCGATTCGGACGTGGATAATGGGAAGTCGTGGCAGAGCAGTACAGAGACGCTGAGAGGTCAGAATTGGGGCTGGGGTGCGGCGGTGCCCGTGCCGGGCGATTACGACGGGGATGGGAAGACAGACATCGCCGTCTACTGGCCTGGCGGGGGGAACTGGTATCTTCTGGAGAGCGTAGAAGGGTTCCGGTTGCAGCGGCAGTCTTGCCAGTTTCAGCGTGACGGATGTTGCGGAAATGCAACTTTGCGATTGGCTTTGCCATCGTGGGATGATAGTCTTGCGCTAACGCGTGACGCGGCGCGAACGTTCGGCGCGGTTGATTCGTTGTGCTCTCGTGGCCGAGTACGAGGATGCAACGCAAAACGAACGATTTGGAAGATATGCGAGATTGGGCGCATTGCCCGCTTGGATACAGGAGATGAGGGGCATGGGCTTGACAAGAGTGACTGTGAATGTGGGGCGGGGCCGCAAGGCGATCGAGACCGACTGTCTCGTGGATAGCGGCGCGACATACACGCTGTTGCCCGAACGAATATGGAAGCGTTTGGGCATAGAAGCCATAGACGAGTTGAAGTTCACTTTGGCTGACGGCCGTGTGATCACTCGGCGTTTGTCGGAGGCCTGGGTCGAATACGGCGGCAAGGGACGAACGGTCCAGGTCATCATGGGCGAGAAGGGAGATGAAGCGCTGCTCGGGGCCATGACGTTGGAGGCCTTGGGACTGGTGCTGAATCCCTTCACACGCGAACTGATGCCGATGAGACTGATGCTGGCGTAGCGGCAGAATCCGCCGCGGCAAGCCGGAATTCGATGTCACGCTGTCATGCATCGTTTTCGCCCGTGGATTCGAATTGGGCTTGATCAAGAGGTAGCCCGGCGGCGCGCGGCGCAGGTCCACGGCCACCTCGTCATCGTCAACGATTGCCAGGTAGTCTTCCGGCGCGGGCGCCGGAGCGATGTCCTCGGGCGGGGCCGGCCGGAACAAAGCGCGCTCCCGCACGACCGCCTTCTCCAGACATCCGCATTCGAAGCCGGCACGGCATATATCGAGCGCTGCCGGGAGTCTCAGGTTCGGGCACGCCAGTTTCCACAGCGGCAGCAGGGCATCCGGCGCAACCCATTCGTCGGGCTGAAGGCGCGAAAGCGCATAGAGGGTGACACGGGGCGGGGCCAATTCCTCGTAGTCGATCGACTTTCCGCCAGGCACGGCGCTTGCGAACCAAGCGCGTGCGGGCATCAAGGTGTCGGGGCCCAGACGGCCCAACAGGCAGCTCTTGTGACGCGTGGCGCCGGCAATTGCGTGGAATACGTCCGGCCGCGGACAGCGCAGCACGGCCACTCTTCCGAGCTGGGCTTTGGACGGCGCGCCGGCCCACGCCAGGATCGCGAGCCGCAGGAACGGCGGAACGGGCGTCACGGCACGGGAATCCAACAGCGCGACCAATTCCTCCGCGGATCGTCTCCGCCGCGCGGCGGATTGCACGCTCTTTTCGCTCAATGGCCGGGCGTCATCCCCCACCCGTTCCCCCCCACGCGTCAAGCCGGGCGCGAATCAGCAGGTCCGGATGCGGCGAGGAGAGACGAAGCCGGCCCGTTTCGCGCACCTCCAGGCAGCGCGGCAACGGCCGGGTAGGGGACCGCGCCGATGATCAGGAGCCGGGATGCCGTCCACGCCGGGCCGAGGGGCGATCTTTCCGCGATATACCACGTCGTCTACCCGAACGAGGGATTCGAGGAATCCGCGCAGGCTCTCTTCAGATTGGTCGAGCGCGCGCAAGAAATCGGACCGGGAAGACCTCGAAGCCTGATCCTGGACATCGAAGGCCACCGCGACAACGCCCGCCGATTCGACCGCGACATGCGCGAACGGCAGGAGGATTTCGTGCTGGGCTTTCTTTCGCGTTACCTTTCCGAAATCCACATTCCCGTCTTTTCGGGCACGAATCCGGGCAAACAGGATGACGTCCTGCCTGCGTCACTGGATATCCAGGCCCCCGGATGACGCCGAAGGGGCGGTCCCGTCCGAGCCGCGGCCGGCAATGAGCCCTACCCGCCGTTTTCCCGCCAAATTCCCTTCGAATCGCCCCGTTTTTCTTGTGCACGTTTCGCTCGGCCCGCTGACATGTGGCCAACGAAGGAACGCCGTTAAGCCAAGAGGGAGGCATGCGAATGAAGAAGCCAGGACACGCCGTCGTCGTTTTCGCCGTTTTTGCGCTGATTGCCGCATTCGCCGGGAATGCGCTTGCGGGCCACCCCGATATCCTCGAAATCCATATCAGCCTGTCGAGCGGGGATTGGAGTGCGATCAAGACACTGCCCCGCAAATCCGTGTCGAACCCGCCGGAAAAGCGTTGCACCGTGAAGTTCAAATACCCGGCCGACAGCACCTTCCGCCACACCGTCACCTGCGGGATCCGCCCGCATGGCGCGGCGGCCGTTCAGTTGACCGTGAACAACGTGGGAAAAAACTCGTTCCGGCTGAAATTCCGAGGTCCCGAGTATGGCGCCAAGCGCCTGAACTTCCCCGTATTCGCGCGCGCGCCCCTGAACGCGCACAGCAAAACCGGGTTCGACAACCTCGTCCTGCGCGGCGGCGGCAATGACAGTTGGAAATCGAAATACACGGTCGTGTCGAACGGGCCAACCTTCATCAATGACGAATGGATGCGCGCGACCCGGATCGCCATGTCCGGCTGGGGTTGCCACGGCACCTACGCCCATCTCTACGTGAACGGCCAATATTGGGGCCTGTACAACGTGACGGAGCGGGCCGACCGAGCCTGGGCATCCATGCATTTCGGGGGCCTGAAACAGGACTACGCGTCGCAGCGCGACGCGGAAGGCAGCCTCACCCGGTTCAACGCGGCCGTCAATGCCTGTGTCGACGCCCAGAATCGGTCGCTGTCCGAACTGCGCGCCTACGTGTCGCTCGAGGCCTTCGCCGACTACATGATGCTGGGCATGTATGTCGGAATCTGGGATTGGGGCGGCAGCGGGAACAAGTGGAATGTGACCCGCGGCAATCCGGCCGGCCTCACCTACCACACGGTATGGGACGGCGAGCTCTGCTGGGTCGGCTGGGGCCGGAAAGCTGGAGAGACAAGCTCCTATCGCGTCGGGCACTACGTGCGCACCGATCCGGTCACGATGTCCTGGCATCCCGACGACTATCACTTCAAGATGTTTGCCGGATTGATGAAGAATCAGGGATTCAAGCAGATCTTTTCCGATCGGATCCGCAAACACATCATGACCAGCGGCGGCGCTCTTACCGAAACCAAGAACAAGGCGCGCTGGAACACGTTGAAAAGCTTCATCAAGAACGACATCCAGGCGGACGCCAGCCGCTGGGGCGGCAGCGCGAGCGCGTGGTCCAGCGCGAACACCAAGATTCTGAACACGATGACGGGCAACGACGCGGAGGCCGTCGCCACGTTCGACGCGAAGGGCTGGATCCTGGACGCCGGCGGCGACCCGCCCGCCGCGCCGAGCGGGCTGGCCGCAAGCGCCACGTCCGCCAGCCGGATCAAGCTGACGTGGAAGGACAACAGTCCCGACGAAGACGGCTTCAAGATCGACCGCCGACGGGACGGCGCCACGACCTGGATCCGCATCGTGGCCACAGCGGCGAATGCGACCGCCCATACCGATTCGGGTCTGCCCGACGGGACCACATTCTATTACAAGATCAAGGCATACAACGGCGACGGCGACTCCGCCTATTCCGCCGTCGCCGCCGCCACCACGCCCAAAGCCCTGACGCCGCCCGCCGCGCCGAGCGGGCTGACGGCATCGGCCAGCTCATCGAGCAAAATCCAACTCGGCTGGGCCGACAACAGCTCCAACGAGGACGTATTCGAAATCGACCGCCGGCAAAGCGGGCTGAACGACTGGGTTCGAATCGCCGAACCGGCGGCGAACACGACCGCTCACACCGACTCCGGCCTGAGCGCAGGCACGAGGTATTACTACCAGATCAGAGCCTCCAACGCCGCCGGCGATTCGGCCTATTCCGCGATCGCCGACGCCACCACCCGGGACGACACGCCACCGCCCGAGATCGCCGTGAGCGCCACGACGATCGACGTGACGGTGGAGCAAAACGGCTCCGCGGCGCCCACGTTCGACGTATGGAACTGCGGGGGCGGCACGCTGGACTATCTCGTGGTCGAAGACACCAGTCACTACGACATCTCGCCCGCCGCCGGCTCGTCCTCCGGCGCCGGCGACACGCACACACACACGCTCACGATCAACACGACCGTCCCGGTCGGCCGCTATGCCAGAACCATCGCGGTGCAGGACGACGGCTCCGGCGCCACGAACGGGCCGGTCGTCATAACCGTGAACATCATGATCACCGATCCGGCCCAAGCGTCCGGGACGTGGTCGGCGTACCACGACCTCGGCTGGCTCAGCGGGCAGCCGGCGGCCAACATCACAACGGGCGCCGGCGGCACGGTCGAACTGGTCCGTCACGACACGGGGCGGGGCACGGGCGTCATGCTCGCCGGCAGTTACGCCGGCAGCGTCGCGGACAACGCGGCGGGCGCGCCCACGCGGGGGACGGACGCGGACGCCGTGTTCGGCGGCATCGTCGACTGCGACGGGTTTATCTACTTCAAGACCGATCCGATCACCCTCACTTTCCGCGGCCTCGAGACGAATGCCACCTACGAAGTCGTGGTGTTCGGCAACCGCGCGGGCGGCTACCTCGACCGGTTGGCGAGCGTCACGATCAGCCGTGCGGCCGCTTGGGAGAACGCCAGCACGCCGGGCGCCGACTTCGCCGGCACGGCCGATGCCTCGGTCACGATCTGCAACGGCGAGAATACGGACAATGGCTTCGTCGCACGGTTCCGGGGCGTGGCGCCGGGCGCGGACGGCGAGTTTACGCTGACGTTGGCGCTCGGCGGCGGCGGCACGGCGTACTTCAACGCGCTCGCGCTGCGGCGCGAAGCGCAAACGGTCATCCCCGGCGACGACGACGGCGACGGCATGGCCGACGCGTGGGAAGAAGAACATTTCGGCGGCGCGAGCACCACGGACGGCGGGGCAGGGCAGGATTTCGACGGGGACGGGTTCGAGAACTGGGAGGAATACGTGGCCGGATCCGATCCGGCCGGCGCGGACAGCGTTTTCGCGGTCGACATCGTGCTCGTTGCCGGCCAGATCGAGATCCGCGTCCCAACCACCGCGGCAGGCGGCGCCGGTTACGAGGGGCTCACACGCCACTACGAGCTGCAGCAGCAGATCGAATCGGGAGACGCTTGGACGGTTGTGCCGGGGTACACCGACATCGTCGGGCTGAACCAGACCATCGTCTACCGGCCTGCCGGCGGCGACGACGCCTCCACCTGCTATCGCGCGCGGGTGTGGCTGGGCATGGAATAGGCGCCGCCGGACGGACGACGCCCGACGGGTTTGCAGCCCGTCCCTCTCGGCGGAGCCTCGACGGCCTGGCATGGAATGACGCGAAGACAGGCGTTGCACGGTCGACAAGCCGCCTCGCGCCCGCCCGAAGGGCGACGGCGGGTCGGCTCGTATCGGCGCACGGACTGCCGCGAGGATTCCCGGGCCTTCGGCCCGAAAAGCGGCGAGACGCCGCTTCTGCCATGCCGCCGAAATCCAATCTTCCTTTTTCGACGCATCTCCCGCAAAATGCCCGCCAGGCAAACGCGAAGACAGCCGATCTGTGCACGTTTCGGTCGCATGGCCGACATGCTGGGAGAGCAAGAGAATGGTCGGGGATTCCGACACGCACCCGGTTCTCGCGCAGGTGCTCGAGCATCGGGACTCGATCATGGCCGTGATCGTGGCGATGAGCCAGGATCTCGCCGGGTCGGAAGACATCTTCCAGGAAACCATGCTCGAAATCGCGCGGGGCAAGGAGCGACTGGACGAGGTGCGCGACCCCGTGAACTGGGCGAAGGGGGTCGCCCGGAACATGGTCAGGCGCCATTGGGATGCCGCGAAACGCACGCCCACGCCGGTCGAACAAGAGGCGCTCGAATACCTGGCCGAGATCGCGCAGGAGGAGCCGGACGAGGACGTGTGGGACCGAAAACGCAGAGGGCTGCGAACATGCGTCGAACAACTCAGCGAACGGAACCGAGAGCTGTTCCTTACGCGCTACGGCCGAAACTTCAAGGGCCCGAAACTGGCCAAGGCGATCGGAATGCGGGTGGGTTCGTTGCGGACAACGCTCATCCGAGTTCGCCGATTCTTGCGCGAATGCATTCGCGCGCAGATAGCGCGCGCGAGCCCGAGAGATGCCGATGAATGAGGAATTCGACAATCTGCTCGCCGATTGCCTCGACGCCGAGCAGCCCGAACGGGAAGCGCCGCGTCTGGCTGAACGCATACGGCGCGACCCGCGTCTCGCGCGCCGATTTCGCGAGGAACTGTCGATGCATATCCTCATGCGTGAGCTTGCCGCCGAAACCCTGGCCGGCGACACCGTTGTGGCGCCGCGCCGCCGGCAAGCCGGCCGGCCGCCCGTCCGTCCAAGAGCCATCCCACGCCCCCCCGTCGACCTCCGCTCCGCGACCTGGCCGCGGTGGATTACCGGCGTGGCAGCCGCGATCCTGCTGGGGCTGGGTTTCGTGCTCCAGACGCGCATGGGCAAACTCACGCCCATTCCGGGTCGACCGGCAACGGCGGAGCTGAGCGCGATGCGCGGTGAGGTCCGCCTCTCGCGCGACGGCAAGACGCTCCGTCCGAGCCCGAGAGACGCGTTGCACGACGGGGACGCCCTGCAGACGGCCGGGCCGGACGCCATGGCCGCGGCGGCGTTTGCCGACGGCACACGCGTCGAGTGGCACGGGCCGGCCGCGGCCCGCTTGGATAGCGTCGGACAGTCGAACGCCAAGCGGATCTATCAGACCCGCGGCCGGCTTGTGGCCGACGTCACGCGCCAGCCGCCGGGGCGCGAGATGCAGGTCGATACGCCCCACGCCGAGTTGCGCGTGATCGGAACACGGTTCGAGGTCGACGTCTCGCCCGAATCCACGCGCGTCGACATGCGAACCGGCCAGACACGCGTCACCTGCAAGCGCACCGGTCAGGCGGAAGTGTTGGCGGCCGGTTATCTCGCGATGGTCGGCAAGTCGCTGGTCGTGGCCGCGCGGCCCCAAGTCGGCGGGCGAACACAGACCGGTCTCATCGCTCTGTATACATTCGAGGAGCAGGCGGGGGGCGTCGTCCATGACACCGCGCCGTTCGGCATGCCGCTGGACCTCATCATCCCGAACGAAGCCGCACGCCGATGGCTGCCCGGCGGCGGGCTCGCCATCGACTCGAACGCCCGGGTCGCATCCCGCGGCCCGGCAAGCAAGATCTTCAACGCCTGCCGCGCCAGCCGTGAACTCACCCTCGAAGCCTGGATCAAGCCGGCGGGCATCGCCCAAGGCGCCGACAACCGGACCGGCCCGGCCCGGATTGTGTCCGTATCCCGCGGCGGCGCCTCACGCAACGTCACGCTCGCGCAGCGGGCCGATACCCTGATCGTTCGCGTGCACACCACGAACACCGACCCCGACGGCCAGTTGCAGAACCCGAACGGGCGCGGCAATATCGATATCCTCGAAGCCCCGCTGGGGCCGGATATCGCGCGCCCGCTTCACGCGGTCGTAACGTACGCCGCCGCGAGCGGCGAAGCACGCCTCTACGTGGATGGCGAACAACGTGCGGCCAGGCAACTGGGCGGCGATTTCCGAACCTGGCAGTCCGGCTTCCGGCTCCTGCTCGCGTCCGAAGACGACGGCGAGAAATGGTGGCTTGGCGAGTTCCACCTCGTCGCGATCTACAGCCGGGCGCTGAGCGCCGCGCAAGTCCGGGCACACTATCAGGCGGGCCACGGCCACGCTTCGCGGGCCGCGGCGCGCTAGCATGGGTGTCCCTGAGGCCACGGGCCTCCTGTTCGAAATCAAAGGCAACGCGATCGGATCCAAGAGTCGCCGGACGCCCGCGGGCACGGCCTGCGCCATGCCCGCCGGGAATCCCTCTTGAATAAATCCGGCAAACGAACTATATTTATTTGTGGAAATAATCCACATATTGAACGCGAACGTGATCGTGACCGGGCAAGGAGCAATGGGGAAAGGCGACGAGACATGATGGAGCACGCTTGGCTGATGCTGGGTTGTGTGATCGTGACGGGCATGACCGTAGCGACCGAGGCCGCGAACATGACGGTGGTGGAGAAGGGAGTCAGCCGCGCCCCGATCGTCGTGGCCGCGAATGCGCCGGCGGCGACCGCACAAGCGGCAGAGGAACTGGCCGGCTACATCGAGAAGACAGCCGGCGCCCGCCCCGCCATACTGAAGGGCGATCCCGCGACGCCGCCGCCCCACGCCATATGGGTCGGGCTTCAGCCGCGTTTGCAGACGCTTTTCCCCGGGGAACGGTTCGAGTTCGAGCATCCCGAGGAAGTCCTGATCGTCTGCGACGGACGGCACGTCGCCATTACCGGACGCGATCGGATTCTCGGCGGGCGGCAGGTCGAGCACGGCACGGCCAACGCGGTCTACACGTTCCTGCAGGACCAGCTCGGCGTGCGCTGGCTCTGGCCGGGGCCGCTTGGCGAGGACGTGATTCGGCGCGACACGATTGCGCTGGCGCCCTTCACCCATCGCTATCATCCGCAGTTCCGGCAACGCGCCGACGTGCTGAGGATTTCCCGCAAGGACGACGGGCGCGGAACGGCACACGATTGGCTCCGGGTCCAACGTTGTCTATTGGATTCGCTGCTGGTGCCCGGCGGACATGCCTTCACGGACTGGTGGGACAAGTACCACGAAACGCATCCGGAGTATTTCGCCTTGCAGGCGGACGGCACGCGCAGCGGCTATCCCAGCCCCAAAAACGCCAAGATCTGCTTGTCGAACCCGGCCGTATGGGCGCAATGGCTGGACGAGGCGGCGCAATCGTTGCGGGAGAATCCGGCGGTGACGGTGTTCAACGCGCAGGAGAACGATTCCAGCCGCACCGGCCTTTGCATCTGCGAGCGCTGCCGCGCCTGGGACCCTGCGGACGGCGCGAAAGTCAATTACGTATGGGCCGGCCATTCCCGGGAATACGTCGCGATGAGCGAGCGCTACATCCGGTTCTGGAACACGCTGGCCGGGGAACTGAAGGCGCGGTTTCCCGATCGGGCCGACCTCTACGTGGCCGGCATGGCCTACGGCCCCTCCAAGCCGCCCCCCGTGGCCGCCAAGGTGCGCGAGGATGTGATTGTGGGTTATGTGGGCGGCATGCCGTTTCGCACGGACGAACGGCGGGCGGACGAGAAGGAGGAACTCCGGAAATGGGCGGCGGTGGCGCCGAACATGACCTACCGGCCCAATCTCTGGTACTACGGCGGCGGCGTGTGGGGCCTGCCGGAAATTGCGTTTGCGAAGACGGTCGAGGATTTCCGGTTCCTGGCCGACAACAATTGCATCGGCATCTTCATCGATACGGCGCGCGAGCACTGGGCCACGCAAGGGCCGCAGTACTACCTGATGGCGCAGCTCGCCTGGAACCCCTATTTGGACGGCGATGCCGTCATGCGCGATTACTATGAACGCGGGTTCGGCGCCGCGGCCGACGATGTGGAGCGATACTGGACGCTGGCCAACGAAGCCGACCGCAAGTTCAAGGAATCGCCGGACTTCCACAGCACCGGATACGCCAAGATCGGGGTCATGAGGGCGATCTACGACCGCGAATTCCTGGAACCGGCAGGCCGCTGTCTGGATCAAGCCCGGGCCCGCCTGGCCGCCGCGCCGCGGGTCTACAGGGACCGGCTGGCTCATGTGCGCGCCGGATACGAGTACGTACGTCTCGCCTTCGAGGCCGTCCCCAAGATGAACCTGGTGCGCGCCACGCTGGGAAAACACTACAAGGCGGTTCGCGAGGTGGAGGCCATCTGGGACAAGATCGACCAATTGGCGAAGGAGCATCCGCTCGCACTGCACCGCGTGCAGCTTCGATACGGAATGACGGGGCGCGGCGGCCAGGAGTTCTTCGGGCCGGTCCCCTCGAACTACCGCAAGGCCGCCGAGCAAGCCGAAGCCGAAGGCCTTGACCTGAAGGCGCTGACCGCGGGCGCAGAAGCGAGCGGCGCGAGCGTGGAGCCGCTGCCGATACCGGAACGTTTCGCATTAGAACCCGCCGAGAAATCCGGGTGGAAACCGGTCTTCACCGACGATTTCGAACGCCGCGAGTTGGGCGCGGACTGGACGGCAATCGATGGCGATTGGGAAATCGTGGACGGCGAACTGGTCGGGGCCGGCACGCTGATCTCGGCGAGAGGCTTCCCCGGGTATCAACGCATGGAGTTTGACGCCGCAACGAAAGCCGAATCCCCGGCCGCATTCGGCGATGCCGCCGGCAAGGATGCAAAAGTCTCGGACCTGAGCTCGTTGCTTCACTGCGCAACCGACAAAACGGCGTGGAAAAAAGGCTATTTCTTCCAGTTCGGGGGGTATATCAATACCCGCAACCGCATTCTCCGAGCCGGGGAACCCGTCTTCGCCGACAGCAAGCCGGCCGTTCGCATTGTGCCGAACAAGATCCACCACATCGCGATCGAGAACGACGAGGGAATTCTGCGCTTTGTGGTGGACGGAAAGCTCCTCTTCGCGGGCCGGGAGGCGGCCTCGCTCCTGGGCGCCGACCACGACCGGGTCGGCTTCTACATCTACACGCGTTCTCGAATCGATCAGGTGAAGGTGTACACGAAGCCGCCCAAGGACGACATGATGTGGTAGGAGGACGCAGCAATTCGCATTGTGATCCGCCATTCGAGAGAGGACGGCGTGAAAGCCGTCCCTCCAGTGTCCCATGCGGCCCATTTCGGGCCCGTGTCAAGGGCCGGGTTCCACCCCGGCCGCTTCACCCAGTTCTTTTTCGACAAGCTCAACGAGCGTGATTCTGACGGATAGCCGCATGGAAGAGAAAGATGAACAGTAGCCCGAGCATTGGCAGACTGATCTTGACCGGCCTGCTCCTTTCCGCGTGGGCTGTTCGGCCCCATGCGAAGGAACCGACCGATGAGAGACTCGTGCTCGTCGACAAAGGCGTGAGCCGCGCGCCGATCCTTGTCTTCAAGGGCGCACCCCCCATGACGCGCCGGGCGGCCGAAGAACTGGCGGACTACATCGAAAAAAAACAGCGGCGCCAGGCCCGAGGTGATCGAAGGGGAGCCCAGCCCCATTCCGCCGCACGGCATCTGGGTCGGATACCAACCGGTCTTGAAGCGGCTCTTTCCTTCGATCGACTTCACCTTCACGCACCCGGAAGAGATTCTGATTGCCGCCAACCGCGATCACGTCGTCATCGCGGGCCGCGACCGCTGGAATCCCGACCGCCTCAACGTGCGGGGCCGCGATGTCGAGATCCACGGCAAACAGTTCGAATACGGCACGGTCAACGCCGTCTACACCTTCCTGCAGGATTATCTGGACGTGCGTTGGTTGTGGCCCGGCGAACTGGGCGAAGACATCGTCCCATAGACTGAAGTTGCATGAAGAGCGTCAAGACGGGGAATCGGTTAACGAGAACAGCGACGAGAACGGATAACGAGTGGAGGTTGTCTCAACCCGCCGGCAGCCACTGTGTCGCAGACACTGCGGGCAGGTCGTCCACCGTTCGCGGCGCCGCTATCGTCAACCCAAACGCACGCGAGGAGATAGAAAAATGAACAGAAGCATCATGTCCGTCGGCGCGCATGCCGACGATATCGAGATTCAGACGGGCGGCACGCTGTTGAAGTACCGCGACTTGGGCTACGAGGTGATCTACGTGATGGCGACCAACAACATGTCCGGCGCCGTGTCGGAGCGGTTGCCGGACGGGACCCGGCGCAAGACGCACGAAGGCCCCGTCGATATGATGGCGCGGCGCAAGGGCGAATGCGACGACGCGGCCGCCGCGCTGGGCACAACCCCGATCCATCTGGACCATCCGCAACGCCACTACAATCCCGGACCGGAAGGCGAACGGCTTGAATTGCGCTACGGGTGCGTCCTGCCCGAAGGCGTGCCGGAGAATGTGCCCAGCATTCTCACGGCGGCGGAGGACCCGGCCAGCGTGACGCGGCTCGCGGACCTGATCCAGGAGCGGGACCCCGAATGCATTTTGACGCACGGCGTGGCTCAGCACAACGTCGAGCATTTCGCCACGGGGCTCCTCACAACCGTCGCGTTCTGGCAGGCGGCGGAGCAGGGTTACCGGGGCGCGCTGCTGCACTGGCGCGAGGCGCACAAGCTGCACGGCGACTTCAACTGCCGGTGGGAAACGTTCGTGGATTGCACGCGATACCTTGACGAGAAGGCGGAATTGATCGGGCGGCACCGCTGCCAGATGCCGATGGCGGGCGACCCGGATTTCGCGCACAAACTGATGACGCAGTATCGGGGCCAGGCCTGCGGGTGCGGGGCGGCCGAGCTTTTCACCTGGGTGCGCCGCAGCCAGTACCGGGACGATACGGGGGCGATCGCCTATCCTCCGCTGACGCTCGAGCTGGTGCGGAACACGCGGTAGGTTGCGGCGCAGACGGCCGGAAGACGGATCGGCGCCGGACGCCTTCGGGGCGAAGGCGGGCGGCAGGGAGGGACGACGCCATGAGGGTGCAGGTCATGACGGCGATGGGCCTATTGGCGGCGCATGTATCGAACGCGGACCTGTTGCTGGCGGACAAGGGTATCAGCCGGGCGCCGATTGTCGTGCCGGCGCAAGCCTCGGAGGCCACCCGGCGGGCGGCGGCGGACTTGGCGGAGTACGTCGCGAAGATCAGCGGCGCGCGGCCTGACGTCCTGACGGGCGCGCCCGAGCCGGCGCCGGCGGCGGCGATCTGGGTGGGGGTGCAGCCCACGCTCGCCCGGCTCTTCCCGGAGCTGCCCCTGGCGTTCGAGCAGCCCGAGGAAATCCTGATCGCCTGCAATGGGCGGCACGTGCTGATCGCCGGGCGCGACCGCCTGCTGGCGGGCCGGCAGGTCGAGTACGGGACGGCCAACGCCGTGTACACCTTCCTGCAGAAACACCTCGCGGTGCGCTGGCTGTGGCCCGGCCCGCTGGGCGAAGACATCGTGCGGCGCCCAACGCTGGCGCTGCCAAGCTTCACCTATCGCTACCACCCCCAGTTCCGGCAGCGCGGGGATGTGCTGCACCTGTCGCGGCGTGGCCGCGGCACCGCCCGCGACTGGGTGCGGCTCCAGCGGCTGTCGCTGGACTCGATGCAGGCGCCCGGCGGGCACGCGTTCGCGAACTGGTGGGACGCGTATCACGAGACGCATCCGGACTATTTTGCGCTGCAGCCGGACGGCACGCGCAGCGGCTATCCGGAGCCGAAGACGGCGAAACTCTGCGTCGCCAATCCCGCGGTCTGGTCGCAATGGTTGGCCAACGTCGAGGCCGCGGTGCGCACCAATCCGACGGCGCGGATCTTCAACGCCCAGGAGAACGACAGCCACTCGAGCGGGCTGTGCGTGTGCGACCGGTGCCGGGCCTGGGACCACCCGGACGGCGAGCCCTGGCGCTACAACTGGCGCGGGCTGACGCAAGAATACCTGGCGGCCACGGATCGCTACGTCACGTTCTGGAATACCCTGGCCGACAAGCTCAAGGCGCGCTTTCCCGACCGTGACGACCTGTTCGTGATGGGTATGGCCTACGGCCCCTCGAAGCCCAAGCCGGTCAAGGCCGCCTTGCGTCCGAACGTCATTCTGGCGTACGTCGGCGGCCTGCCGTTCCGGTCCGAGGCCGGCCGGCGCCGGGAACGGGCGGAACTCGAGGCTTGGGCGGCGCGGGCGCCGAACCTGATCTACCGGCCCAACATCTGGTACGGGGGCGGCGGCATCTGGGGCCTGCCCGAGGTGGCGTTTCGCAGGACGGTCGAGGACTTCCGGTTCCTCGCCGAACATCGTTGCATCGGGCTGTTCATTGACATGGCGCGGGAACACTGGGCGACCCAGGGGCCGCAGTACTACCTCATGGCGCAACTGGCGTGGGACCCCCGGCAGGATGGACTGGCCGTGCTGGCGGACTACTACCGCCGCGGGTTCGGGCCCGCCGCTTCGGACATCGAGGCCTACTGGCAGCAGATGGAAGCGACGACCGAGTCCGTGCTCTCCGCGCCCGACCTGGGCCGCGGCGAACGGCGGATCCGCGTCCTGGCCCGCGCCTACGATGCCGCCTTCTTCGAGCGCGCCGACGCCCGGCTGCGGCAGGCCGAGGCGCGGGTGGCGGCCGGGCCGGAGGTCTACCGCCAACGCGTGGCTTTTGTGCGCGCCGGGCTCGAGTTCACGCGCCTCATGTTGCAGGCCGTGCCCGTCATGGCCAAGGTCCGCCAGAGTCTCGGGCGCGACATGCAGGCCGTTGGCGAGGCCGCGGCTATCTGGGAGAAGATCGAGCGGCTTGAAAAAGAACACCCGCTGGCGATTCTCCATCCGCAACTGCGCTACGGGCTGAAGCGCGATACCGGGCGCGACCATTTCGGCCCGCTGACCTCCGAGCAGCGCCAGGCCGCCGAGCAGGCCCGGGCCGCGGCGCCAGCCGGGGAGCGGGCCGCGTTCGCGCCGCCGCCCGCCGTGCGGGCCTTCAAACCCGGTCCCGCCGAGGCGGCCGGGTGGGAACTGGCCTTCCGCGACGACTTTCAGCGCCGCGAACCGGGAAACGATTGGGTCGTCGTCGAAGGAAACTGGTCGGTAAGAGACGGCGAACTGGCGGGCAACGGGATCCTGGTTTCCGCCCGGTGCTTTCCCGGCTTCCAGCGCCTCGAGTTCGAGGCCGTCACGGACGTCAAGCCGGCCGCCGCGTTGGGCGATTCGGGCAAGGCGCAGGTCAGCGTCTCGGACCTGAGTTCGTTCCTGCAGGCCGGCTCGGCCCAGCCCGACACGACGGGCTATTTCTTCCAGTTCGGCGGCGCCCTGAACACGCGGCACCAAATTCTTCGGGCGCGTCAGGTGTTGTGCGCGGACCGCCAGCCGCGGCGGCGCATCGCGCCGAACCGGTGGCACCGGATCGTGGTCGAAAACGACGAGGGCCAGTTGCGCCTCGTGGTGGACGATACCGTGTTGCTGGCCCACGCCGAATCCGCTTCTCTGCTGGGCGAGGGCCAGGACCGCGTTGGGTTCTACCTGTACACGGCGGCCCGGGTCCGCCGGGTGCGCGTGTACGTCAAGCCGCTCATGGACGACAAGTTCTAAGGCGGGCCGAACGCCCGCCGGGGAAGGAGACTCGATATGAAGCGTGGCCTAGCGGTGCTGCTGTGCGCGCTGACGGCGGCTCTCTCCCGCGCGGACCTCGTCTGGGTGGACGGGGGCGTATGCCGCGCGCCGATCGTCCTGGCACGGGATGCGCCGGCGGCAACCGCGCAGGCGGCGACGGACCTGGCGCGCTACGTCGAGAAGATCAGCGGCGTCAAGCCGCCGATCCTGGCGGGCGCGCCCGAGCCGCTGCCCGCGACGGCGATCTGGGTGGGGGCGCAGCCCGCGCTCGCCAGGCTGTTTCCGGGGCTGCCCCCCGCGTTCGAGAAGCCCGAGGAAGTCCTGATCGCCTGCAACGGCCGGCACGCGCTGGTCGCCGGGCGCGACCGGCTGCTGGGCGGCCGGCAGGTCGAGTACGGCACGGCCAACGCGGTGTACACGTTTCTGCAGATGTACCTCGACGTGCGCTGGCTGTGGCCCGGGCCGCTGGGCGAGGATGTGGTGCGGCGTGCGACGCTGGCCTTGCCGGCCTTCACGTACCGCTTCCAGCCCCCGTTTCGGCAGCGCGGCGACGTCTTCCGGCTGTCACGGCCCGGGGCGCGCGGCGGCCGCGCGCAGGACTGGTTGCGGCTGCAACGCCTGGCCCTGGACACCGTCCAGGCCGGCGGCGGCCACCCATTCGCCGATTGGTGGAACAAGTATCACGAGACGCATCCGGACTATTTCGCGCTGCAGCCGGACGGCACGCGCCGCGCGTATCCGGAACCGAAAACGGCGAAGCTCTGCCAGGCGAACCCGGCCGTCTGGGCGCAATGGCTGGCTAACGTCGAGGCGACGTTGAAGCAGGACCCGACCCAGACGCTGTTCGGCGGCGGGGCGAACGACAGCTACTCGAGCGGCATCTGCGTCTGCGAGAAATGCCGGGCCTGGGACGCGCCCGAGGCCATACCCTGGCGCTACAACTGGAAGGGGCTCAGCGCGGAAGGCGTGGCCATGACGGACCGCTACGCCACGTTCTGGAACATGCTGGCCGATCGACTCAAGGCGCGCTTTCCCGAACGCGACGACCTGTTCGTCATCGGCTCGGCCTATGGCCCCTCGACCCCACCGCCGGTCAAGACCGAATTGCGCGACAACATCCTCGTCTCCTATGTCGGGCATTTCCCGTTCTGCTCCGAGGGCTCGCGCGCGAAGCAGAAGGCCGAGTGGCTGGCCTGGGCGGCCAAGGCGCCCCGGCTGCGCTACCGCCCGAACTACTGGTATTGGGCCGGCGGGGTCTGGGGCCTGCCCGAGGTGGCCATGACCAAGACCATCGAGGACTTCCGGTTCCTGGCCGAGAACCGGTGCACGGGGCTGTTCGTGGACACCGCCTGGGAGAACTGGGCCACGCAGGCGCCGCAATACTACCTCATGGCCCAGTTGGCCTGGGACCCGCTCCAAGACGGCGAAGCGGTCTTGAAAGATTATTACCGGCGCGGGTTCGGGCCCGCGGCGGCGCCCGTCGAGGCCTACTGGCGCCAACTCGAGGCCGCGCGCGATGCGGTCATGGCCACGCCGAACCTCGGACGCGGCATCCGCCGGATCACGGCGTTCCCGACGGTCTATGACGCGGCCTTCTTCGCGCGCGCCGACGCCCACCTGCGCGAAGCGGCGGCCAGGCTGGCGGCCGGACCGGACGTCTATCGGCAGCGCCTGGCGTTCCTGCGCACGGGCTTCGAGTTCACCCGGCTGTTCTTCCGGCTCTACGAGACCATGGCGCCCGTGCGGGCCAGCAAGGGCCGGGATGCTGCCGCGGTGCAGCAGGCCAACGCGGCGTGGGCGGCGTTCACGAAGCTGCTCGAGACCTGCGACCCGCTCGCCCTCGCCGGCAGCCGCATCCGCGGCCGGCTGCGCAAGGGCTACATGGGCGGCTTGCAGGAGTACCTGGGACCGCCAGGCGAGTCGCCTCCGAAGAAGAAGTAGACCGCGGGGACCCGGCGGGCGCATGTCGCAGGGGGGGGGCGGGGGCCGCGCCCGCCATACGGTGTGGATACGCAGGAAAGCATGTGGCAGAGCAGAAGAGGGGGGCAGAGCATGAAAGCGGTGCTTTTGGTGGCGGGCGTGGGAATCGGTTGGCTGGGCGTGGCGGCGTCGGCCGGCGAGTTGACGGTGGCCAGTCCGCAGGCGTGCGAGTACCAGATCGTGTTGCCGGACGAAGCGCCGCCGGTCGTTGCGGAGGCGCTGGCGGCCGCCGCCAACGTGCTGCGCGAGATGTTCCTGGCGAATGGTTGGACCGTGCCCGTGGTCCGGGAGGGGCAGGCGGCCGCGGCAAAGCCCGGCATCCATCTCGGCGAGACCCGTGCGGCGCGGGCGGCCGGCCTGGCCCCGGCGCGGCTGCCGCTGTGGGCCTACGAGTGGAAGGTCGTCGGCCGCCACGTCCTCATCGCCGGGCGCGACTGGCCGGCACCCACCAAGAGCAAGCGCGGCACGGCGCGCTGTTCGCTCGGGACGGTCAAGGGCCTGACGGATTTCATGCACCGCTTCTGCGGCACCCGTTTCCTGGCCCCGCGCGGGCTGACCGGCATCGAATTCCTGCCCGTCAAGCGCATCGTGGTTCCAGCCGACCTGTCGCTCCGAAAAATCCCCATGGTCACGCACAACGGCGTCGCGGCCACGGACGACACGGGCGGCACCGCGCTGTTCCAAAGCAAGGTGACGGCTGAGCACGGCGGCCACACGCACGAACTGGTGATCCCGGCGGAGACGTATGCCGCGACCCACCCCGAATACTTCGCGCTGGTCGGCGGCCGGCGCATCCGCGAGTACAAGCATGCCTGGAAGGGCATGGTCAAGGAACCGCACCTGTGCTACTCGAATCCGGACGTGCAGGAATTGATCTACCAGGACATGTTGCGCTCGTTCGACGCCGGCTACCTCGAGTACGCCTCGATGCAGGCCGACGGCTTCCAGCCGTGCCAGTGCGAGGCCTGCAGGCGAATGTTCGATACCGACGACTGGGGCGAGAAGCTCTGGCTGCTGAACAAGCGCTGGGCCGAGCGCCTGCTCAAGGACCGGCCGGGCAAGATCCTGGTCGTCGGCGCCTATACGGTCACCGGGAAACCGCCCGCTTCCTTCAAGGAGTTCCCGCCCAACCTGCGGGTCAGCCTGCGCGCCACCGAGAGCGCGTTCAAGCAATGGTCCGGCCACAGCGTGCCGGCCGGCTTCTCGAGCTACCTGCACGCCTGGGGCGGTTATCACCTCTGCGGCTATCTGCCGGTGCGTACGCCGCTCTTCGCGGAGAAGGTCGTTCGCCTGCTGGCCGCCAACCACGTGCGCGGGGTGGGACTCGATGGGCCGCCGGCCAACATGTGGGGCCTGGAGGGGCCGACCGCCTACGTCTATGCCCGGCTGTTCGACGACGTCGAGGGCCTGTCCGCCCAAAAGCTCGTCGAGGAGTACCTGCAGGCGGCCTACGCGAACGCGGCGGCGCCGATGACCCGTTTCTTTGAGGTCCTGCATCATACCCTCGAGGTCTATGCCGAGGTGTTTGGCGTGGATAACGGCACGTTCCAGAGCTACCGCCGCGCCGACGGCCGGCGAACGCGCTACCTGACCAGCGAGGGCAAGCTGCGGTTGATCGCTTTCCTTTATCCGCCCGAAACGCTCGACCTGCTCGAGAGCCACCTGGCCCAGGCCGAGCGCGCCGCGGGCCTGGGCCCCAAGCACAAGACCCGCCTGGCCCTGGCGCGCCGCGAGTTCGAGTACCTCAAGAGCACGGCGCGCGTCGTGCACCTGTACAACGCCTACGGCACGCGGCGCGACCGCGCCACGCTCGGGCCGTTGCTGGACGAGATGGAGGCCCGCGAGAAGCTCATCGTCTCCTGGTTCGACACGAGCCGGGAGCGGCCCGTGCAGAAGCCGATCGCGCCGGACTGGCCCATGTATGTCGGCGGTGCGGGCCACTACATCTCGCACTTGACCAAAAACGGCGGCTCGTACCTCTCGAAGCCCGTCCCGCCGTTCACCTGGAACGTCGCGAAGATGCGGCAGGCGCCGCTGCTCGCCGGCCAGACCCTGCTGGCGACACGCATTCCGGCGCCGTGGGCGCTGGCCGCCCCCGAATGGGCGAACGTGCCCGGCGCGCGGCTGGGGCCGGCTTCCCTGGGCGGACCCGCGCCGGAGCGGGCAACCACCGTTTGGGCGGTTTACGACAACCGCGCGCTCTACCTGCGCTTCGAGGGCGAGTTGCCGGGCGGCTGGTCGAAGCCGGCCGGCGCACGAGCCGATACCGAGCAGATTGCGGCCGGCGAGTGTTTCGAGGCCGTGCTGGCGCCCGAGAACAGCGCGGCGCGCTACTTCCGGTTCGCCGGCGGGCCGGCGCCCGCGCTGCGTTACGACGCGCGCCACGGGTTCGTCGAGGATTCGATAGACCCGCGCTTCGACCAGGACGACCCGGGCTGGAATGCGGCGTGGGACTATGCCTGCGCCGTCGCCGGGGACGGCAAGCACTGGCAGGCGCTTCTGAGCATTCCGTTCCGCTCGCTCGGGACGGCGGCGCCGGCGAGCGGCATGGAGTGGAAGGCCAATTTCGGGCGCGTGCACCAGCCCAAGCCCGACAGCCGGACGCGCGAGCGCGCGCTCTGGTCGGCCAATCCCGGCACGACGTCGATCGGCGACCGGGAGGCGTTCGGGACGCTGCGCTTCGAATAGGCGCGGGCGGGACCGGCAGCCGGCAAAGCGGCTGCGAAAACAAGGAGGTCGAGATGAATCGGACAGTGTGCTCAGCGGTGGCGTGGGGGCTCGTGTGCGGTGCGATCCGTGCCGACGTCGAATTGGTCCGGGACGGCCGGCCCGTGTCGGAGATCGTGATTGCCGAGAACGCGGAGCAGGGGATCAAGCTGGCGGCCGAAGATCTGCGCGAGCACATCGAGCGGATGTCCGGCGCCCGCCTCCCGCTCGTCAACGCGCCGTCGGCCGGGACCAAGAATCAGGTCTACGTCGGCCAAAGCCGGTTCACGAAGGCGCTCGGGTTCGTGCCCGCCGCCTTCAACTCGAGCGGTCTGGAGATCGTCGCCCGGGCCAACTACATCATTCTCGACGGGCCCAACAAGCATTGGCGGCGGACGCCCTACGGGCAGACGCCATCCGACACCGCGTACCTGAAAGGCAGCGTCATCACCGGGGACGCCCCGGCGCGGCCCGCGGACTTCCCGTCGCCCGGCTTGAAGGCCTGGCAGGACTTCTGCGGCCGGAAGTTCACGACGCAGCATTTGAACAACGCGCCGGGCGATTTCAACGCGCCGTTGCAGATGCACGTGAACGACGACCCGGGCCCCTGGTACGCCGTGGCGGAGCTGCTCGAACAACTGGGCGTGCGCTGGTACATGCCGTACGAAATCGGAACGGTCATCCCGGCGCGCAAGACCATCCGGGTTCCCGAGCAGCACCTCAGGAGGGAGGCCGCGTTCGACTTCCGCGAATGGTGCTACTACCGCGCGCGCGGCCGCGACGGGGACGGCATCGCCTGGCTGAAGCGGCTGAAGGCGGGCAACTACCGCAGCATCCTGCTGAACCATACGACGTACGCCATCTACAGCTCGTACGAACAGCAGCAGCTCCACCCCGAGTACCTGGCCTGCGACAAGGACGGCAAGCCCTATCGCGGCTATCCGCCCGGCCGCGGGATGCCGCGGTACACCGACCCCGGGTTTCGCGAGGCGGCCGTTATCTACATGAACAAGGTGTTCGAATCGCAGCCCGAGCTGTGGGCCATGTCCGTCGGGGCGCCGGACGGCGGCGTGCGGATGGACGCGCGCGACCTGCCCCGGTACGGGAAAGCCGACGATTCGGTCGAGCAAAAGGCGTCCAACTACGTCTGGGACTTCCACGTGCATCTCTGCAAGGCGCTGGCGCGGTCGCATCCGGACAAGTACCTCATCTACTTCTCGGGCCAGGGCGCCGGCGAAATCCCCACCAACGTCAGCGAGACGCCCCCGAACCTGTTGCGGCGCATGGGCATCTTGCCCTCCTCGTCCTGGGTGCTCGAACGCCATCGCGAGGGACGGCTCGCCCGCGTCCGCCAATGGATGGCGGCCACGGGCGCCACCCGATGGACGCGGAGTCCGAGCTGGGACCATTGGCTCTACTATCGCAACCCGAGCTATCCCCGCTATCCGGTCGTCTTCACGCGGGCCCTGCAAGAGCAGACGAAGGCGATCAAGCCCTATGTGGCCGGCAAGTTCATCGAGATTCAGCCCGCGTCCCTGGCCGACGCCCGCCCGCTGGGCGAGCACGACCGGCTCGGCGTGCCGGGACTCGTCCACCTCATGGTCTACTGGCAGAACCGTCTGTTCTGGGACGAGAACGCCGATCGCGCCGCCATGCTCGACGAGTACTACCGGCTGTTCTTCGGCCCCGCCGAGTCGGAGATGCGCGAGTTCTACGAGTTCGCCGAGGCCGTCTGGTCCCGGCCGGAGTCGCGGAGCATCACCCCGACCTCGGGTTTCCTGAAGGCGGCCGACGTGGACCGCTACTTCGAGATCCTGACGCGCGCCCGCGCCAAGGCCGGCGACGGCACGGTGTACGGGCAGCGCGTCGCGCTGATCGAAACCGAAATGCAGTCGCTCAAGAAACTGTTCCCGAACCTCCAGCGTTCGGGGCCGTGGATTCGCGCCTATCCGACCCCGGCGAACGCGGAGGTGGACGGCGAGGTGGACGACTACAGCCGCTACGGCTGGACCACGATGCGCGGCTTGCGTACCGGCGAGAAGCCCGGCGAAAACCAGACCCGCGTGGCGTTCTCCCTGCCGAAAAGCCGGTCCGCCCTGCGGATCGGCGTCGTCTGTTACGAAAACGACATGGCCGGGCTGAAGGCCGACACGCGAACCGATGACGCCGCCGCGATCTTCCGGGACGACGTGGTCGAAATCTACATCGATACGCCCCAGCGCTCGTACTTCAAGATCGTGGTGAATCCGAACAACGCCGTCTGGACCGAGTGCAAAGACTTCGCCATTGTCGATCGCGACACCCTGCCGATCCTCTGGAACCCGAGCGTGCAAACGGCGGTGAAGCGATACGCCGATCGATGGACGGTCGAAATCCAAGTCCCGACCGACGACTTCGGCGAGGTCGGCCCCACCAAGACCTATCCGTGGGGCGTCCAGGTGGGCCGCAGCCGATGGCGGGACGGCCGCGCGCAGAGCTGGGCCATCGCGCCAACCGATGGCGGCCCCTTCCGAACGCAGAACCGCTGGGCCAGCCTCTGGATGCGGTAGGAGCCGAACATCATGCGCGCGGACGGCATCGCGTCGCGCCCGGTGCGGGGCCGATTCGTGCGCCAGCGCGGAACAGGAGGAGCTGTGAAAAGCCGCGCCGCCGGGCATGCGCTAGTGGCGTTCGGGGAACCGCGCCTTCCACAGGTCGAGGTGACTCACCATCTCAATCCCGCGCTCGGCCATCGCGCCCTTGAACCGCGAGGAACAGAGCAGCCTGGTCACGTCCCCGCCCTGCCTCGTCAGCTTCGGATGGCACGCACACCACCAGCCGCCGTCCGGCAGTTCCCGGATCTGCTTCAATACCGCCCGCTCCTCTTTCTCGGTCAGGCCCGGCCCCTGGCAGAACATCGTTCGCCCGTCCGCCAGGCGTTGGGACGGCCACTTCTCCGGAAACAGAACCAGCCGGGACATCCCCTGCACCCGTGTCGCGTTCAGAAGACGGTGCTCCTCGCACAACGCGCCAACGATGGCTTCGGCCGCCGCCGGGATCTTACGATGCCAGTCCAGATAGACGCACCGAAGCCCCGCGTCGAGGACCTTTGCGACCTGCGCGCGAAGCTCACGCTCCATCTCCGCCACGCTCGGACCGGCGGCCTCCAGATCGTCAACCGTGTCATACAAGAACCCGTCCTCGCGCACGAGAGTCGGCACGTCGTCCGGCGCAAGCACGGGACGCTCGCGCCCGCCCAGCAACGCCAGATGCACCCCGGCCGCCAGCGACGGATGCGCCCGGCACAACCGCGCCGCTTCCTCGAAAAAGTGGCCCGTCGGCATGACGCCCGCCGACGTCACCAGCCCCGCTTCGTGACACCGAACGATGGCCTCGTTGGCATCGTGCGTCACGCCCATGTCGTCCACGCGTATCAAAAAACGAACCGTCCTCATCGGACCCCCCAAAACAACAGCCGCGTCCATCCGCCGGGGCCCGACCTGCCCCGCGAATTCCCCCTGCATCCATTCATGGAAATCATCTATATTTTAGAGATGTCGGGGCGGGGCATCAACCCCGAAAGGCAACAATTGCGCCGACGCGCGAACGCGAGGAAGCGCTGTGGCCGGACAAGGCCGGCACGACATCGGCCTGTGACAGGGACGTATTCCATGCCCGGCGGTTCGACGGGAGGCTGTCCCGGGCGCGAGTCGAAAGGGCGTGTAACGCATTCAGGAGGTCCATAATGACAGACGATTCAGGCTGGTTCGAAAACGCACGCTACGGCTTGTTCATCCACTACGGCCTGTACTCCCTGCTGGGGCGCGGCGAGTGGGTCATGAACCGGGAGCAGATCCCCGTCGACGCGTACGCGAAACTCGCGGACCGCTTCACCGCCGAGCAGTTCGACGCCGAGGCACTGATCGGCCGCGCCCGCAAGGACTGGGGCATGCGATACGTGACGTTCACCTGCAAACACCACGACGGATTCTGCCTCTACGACTCGAGCGTGACCGACTTCAACAGCGCGAAGACCGCCTGCGGGCGGGACCTGGTCGCCGAAGTCGTGGAGGCCTGCCGCAAGCACGGCATGAAGATTGCGCTGTATCATAGCCTGAACGACTGGAGCACATCGCCGAACGCCGTCGATGCTTTGGAGAACCCGGACGACGGCTACGAGCCGTTCATCGCGTTCGTTCACGGCCAGATCCGCGAGATCATGACCCGGTACGGCAAGATCGACGTCATGTGGTATGACGGCTGGTGGCCGTTCGACGCCAAAGGCTGGCGGGCCAAGAAGCTCAACGCCATGGTACGCGAGCTGCAGCCCGGCATTCTGGTCAACGGCCGGTGCGGGATCCCCGGCGACTTCGCCACCCCGGAACGGCATCTGACGGCTTCGGCCGGCATGTGGGAAGCCTGCATGACGCTCAACGACAGTTGGGGCTTCCACAAGGGCGACGAGAACTGGAAATCGCCGAAGCAGATCGCCGGCATGCTGCGCCAGGCGGCCGCCGGCGCGGGCAACCTGCTGCTCAACGTCGGGCCGAAGGGAGACGGCTCCATTCCGGACGCCGCCGGCGAGATTCTCGACCGCGTCGGCGCGTGGCTGAGGATCAACGGCGAGGCGATCTATGACAGCGACCGGTTCGACTTCGACTACAACCGGCGCGGCGCCCATCGCGCGGACTGGACCCACTCGGGCAAATTCACGGCGCGCGGAAACAACATCTATGTGCACATGACGAATTGGCCGGGCGCCGAGTTCGTCGTCAGCGGCGTCGAATGCGAGGTGACGGACGTCCGCGTGCTCGGCGGCGAATCGTGCGCGTTCACGCTTGAAGACGGCGTCCTGCGCATCTCGGGCTTGCCCGAATCGGCCGACACAACCATGCCGGTCGTGCTGCGCCTGAAGACGAACGACACGCCCATGATCTACCGTTGCGGCGGCCATCGCAACCCGCGCGTCCCGCATTGGCGCTATGACCCGTGCCCATCCGATATTCAGGAGTGACGGACATGAGCATGGAAGATCTGAAGAGAAAGATAGCCGAGAGGAGGCCGGCCTTCGGCGTGGTGTTGCGCAACGCGGAGCCGGCGCTCGCGGAACTCGTGGGGCTGACCGGCTTCGATTTCGCCTGGATCGACATGGAGCATTCCACGCTGACCGCGCAACAGGTCGACACGCTTATCCTGGCCCTGAAACACCGTGGCGGCGTGCCGTTGGTGCGGGTGCGGGAGAACAACAGCAGGCAGATCGGACAGGTGCTGGACCTCGGCGCCGATATCGTGAACGTGCCGCACGTCGATACGGCGGCCGAGGCCGAACGCGCCGTGCAGGCAGCCAAATACTATCCGCTCGGCCGGCGCGGGTACTCCTCGTCCTCACGGTCCGCCGCACAGGGACTCGAGAAGCTCACCAGCGAAACCATGCAGCGGACGAACGACCAGACCATGCTGATGGTGCAGATCGAATCCCGAACGGGCCTGGACAATCTGCCGGCGATCGCCGGTCTCGACGGCATCGACGCGCTCTTCCTGGGGCTGGGCGACCTGAGTCAAGACCTCGGCATGCCGGGCCGGTTCGAAGAGCCGGCCATCAAGCAGGCACTCGACGCATTTGCCGGTACGGTACGGGAGGCCGGCAAGATCTCCGCGACGGCCGTCTCGGAGCCCGCGGCGATTCGGCAATGCGTCCAACTCGGAATACAGATCGTCTCGTGCGCTGTGGACGTGGTCCTGTTCAAGGACGCGCTGCAGCGGCTGATGGAGGCAATCAGAGACTAACGCGCCGGTCGCCGGCGGGGCCGATCGGGGAATGTTGATGAACGAAAGCCCCTGGGCCACAGCCCCGGAGGGGCTGAATATGGGTAGCCGGGGCTAAAACCCCCGGCGGGGTGGAACCCCGGGATTTGTCGATGAACGATACATTCATAGGCTATAAACGCCGGCACGGCCCGCCGGGCATCCGCAATTACGTGGTGGTCGTGTCCGGCGAGCTGTCGTGCAGTCCGTGGACGACACAGATCGCCGCCGGCATACGCGGCTGCGTCGCGTTGACGCACAAGCACGGCATGGGCAACGTGGGCCCGGACCGGGCCGTGTTCCGCCGCGTTCTGTCGAATGTGCTCCGGCATCCCAACGTCTACGCCGCCGTCCTTGTCGCCTCCGGCGACGAGGACTATGACCCGCGCGCCGTGGTGAACAAGGCACAGGCCGACGGCTATGCGGCACACCTCGTGGGCCCACCGAACGGCGGGGCGGCAGGCGATATATCGGCCCGGGGCCGAGCCCTCGTGCGGCGGCTGGCGGAACGGGCCAAGAAGGCAAAGCGTGTCGAGGCCGGACTCGAGTCTCTTCGCGTCGGGCTCAACTGCGCCGGAACGGACGTCATGTCCCCGCTCACATCGCACGCCGCGTGCGGCGCGGCCATGGATCTGCTGGTCCAGGCCGGCGCCACCGTGCTGCTGAGCGAATGTCCCGAGATGATCGGGCTGACCGACACCTTCTTCCGCCGCGCCCGATCCGCCGCCGTGAAACGGAAACTCAAGGCCGTCATCGCAGAGCACCGGCGCCGGCTTCTGAGCGCCGGCGAATCCCTGGACGAACACGAAATGTGCCCGTTCAACGTTCAGGGCGGCCTGCAATCGTTGCGCGCGAAATCCAGAGTCTCCGTCGCCAAGGCGGGAACCGGCCGGATCCAGGCCGTCCTCGACTACGGCGCCGTGCCGGCTCGCTCGGGGCTGGTCGTCATGGACGGGCCCGCGATGACGGATTTCGTCATGACCGGCCTGCTCGGCGCCGGCGCCCATCTCATGGTGAACTGTTGCGGGGCCGGCCCCGCCAACGGCATGCCGGTCATGGTCGGCGCCGACAGCGTTGCGCCCCTGCTCCCCGTCGTTAAAGTCACCGGCGGCACGGCATATTTCAGGGCGCGATCCAATCGCATTGATTTTGACGCCGGTCCCCTGGCGACGATCCCGGGTGCGGCTCCGCGGTTTGGGGCGCGGTTAAGGGACCTGATCGTCAAGACCGCGTCGGGCAAGAAGACACGAACCGAGCACGAACACGATTTCCGCATGAACTTCCCCATGCGGCATCACCAGGCGTAGGAACACGCACAGACAACACAAGGAGACAGGGGAGAACCATGGAATTCGCCGAGATGACCGCACTGGTAACGGGTGGCGCCACCGGCATCGGGTTCGGCTGCGTCAAAGCGCTGATCCGGAAGGGCTGCCGCGTCGCCATCAACAGCCGCAACGAAGAGAAACTGGAAACGGCCGCCCGGACGCTGAAGGAAGCGGGACTGGCGACCGACTCGAACATGATGACCGTTTCCGCCGATGTCACCGACTCAGGCGCGGTCAAGAGGATGTACGAACAGATCGCCGATACATGGGGCCCCGTCAACGCGCTCGTGAACAACGCGGCGATCAGCGGCGGCAGAAAGAAGCTGGCCGAAATCGCGGAAGACGAATGGGACCGCATGATGCATGCGAACCTGCGCGGGCTCTACCTGTGCACGCGGGAGGCGTTGGCTCACATGTATGAGCGGAAGTGGGGACGGATCGTGAACATCTCGTCGATCGCCGGGGTCAGCGGCAAGCTGCTGGCCAGCCCGCACTACGCCGCCACCAAGGGCGGCATCGCGGCGTTCACGAAGCGGCTTGCCATCGAGGCCGCACCGTACAACGTCGCGGTGAACGGCGTGGCCCCGGGCCTGATCGCGGATACCGGGTTCACCCACATGATCCAAGGCGACTTGCTCGAGCAATATCTTGCAGGCATCCCGGCGAACCGGCCCGGCACCTGCGAGGAGACCGGCGAACTCGTGGCGTTCCTCTGCTCCGAACACGCAGGCTACATCATCGGCCAGACGATCCTGATTGACGGGGGCGCATCGACATGAGGAGAACACACATGAAGAACGGCTATTTCCACAAGGTATCCGAGCAGACGCCCACGCGCCTGTGGGTCAACAATCCGACAACCGGCGACGCGAAGAAGGCCATCGCCGCCGGCGCGGTAAGCTGCACGACAAACCCGACCTACGTGTCGAAAATGCTTCAGGCTGAATCCGACAGGCCGGACGCGCTTGCCGCGATCGACGAAGCCATCGCCCGCACAAACGACGACCGCAAGGCGGCAGCCCTCGCCCAACAGACGCTCGTGGCGCGAATCCTGGAACTGTTCCTCCCCCTCCACGAGCAATCGAACGGGCAGCGGGGATTCGTGTCCATCCAGGGCGATCCCTACCGTGACCGCGAGGCGGATCACATGGTGGGCGAGGCACTCGATTGCCGCCAACTGCCCGGAAACTTCATCAGCAAAATCCCGGCCACCGAGGTCGGGCTCGACGTGATGGCGCGCGTGCTGGAAGCGGGCATCCCCGTCATCGCAACGGAAGTCATGTCGATCGCGCAGGCCAAGGCCGTGTGCGAGCTACAGCAGCGGGTGGCGGCAAAAGGGCCGTGTCCCCCACTCTGCCTCACGCATATCACCGGAATCTACGACGAATACCTCGCCGGGGTCGTGGCGAGAGAGGGCGTCGAGATCGATGACGACGTCCTGCGGCAAGCCGGTTGCATCGTGGCGCGCAGGCAATTTGCCGTCTGTAAACGGACGGGTGCGGATTTCACGTTCCTGGGCGGCGGAGCCAGGGCCATTCGCCATTTCACGGAAATGGTCGGCGGCGACGTTCACGTCACCATCAACTACAGCATGGCCGCGGACATCGTCGAACAGGACCCGCCGGTCACGCCGCGCTTCGACACACCGGCCGATGAGAAGGTTGTTGCCGAGCTGCGCGACAAGCTCACGGATTTTCGCAAGGCCTACGACGATGACGGGCTGCCGCTGGCGGAATTCGAGCATTTCGGGCCGGTGGCCTACTTCCGGGATATGTTCGTCGCCGGCTGGGACAAGGCCACCGCCGCGATCGCGGACAGACGCGCGGACGAGTCCGCTCCAGGAAAACGGCTCGCGAGGACGCTCGTCCTCCATTGACGGCGGATGCCGTGCCGATGCGGGGCGAGTCTGCTACGGCCTGGCATTTCTCGCGTTGCCCAGCCGCTCGGTTCAGACCGAACATCGCACACTGAACATCGGAGTGGGAAGCCCGGCCCGTTCGTCGCTCTGCCGAGGGGCGTCGTTCTTTCCGATTTCGATGTTCGATGTGAATCCGATTCCGCGCCGAACAACCGGATACCGCTGGTTTCTCGCGACCAGAGGGTCGTAGCGGAAGTGCCGGGTTCGCCTCCGGCTCTTGTCGTTCACCGGCATCGTTCCCGCCTCCCTGCTTCTGCCCTCCCGCCTTGCCACGCCTGAAGTTCAGCCGGCAGTTCGGGTAAAGGCTCAAACCGAATCGTGCATGCATCCGCCGCAATCCGTATGTCCATCCCCGCCCCTTCGATCCGGATTCCGCCGCAGTCTGCGTGCGGGCCTCGGATGACCGCGTAACCTGCCGCGGGCCGGGCAACCGTGTACGCCCGGTCGCCGCGCGTGGCGGCCAGGAGCGTGGCGAGCCCGTGCATGTCGTCAGGGTTCACCGACGGCAAATGGAAAACAGGCCCCCTCCTCCCTCGCTGCAGGAGGGCGCTCAAGGGCGGATTGTCCGCCACCACGTCCCCGTCGCGCCGCAAAATCAGCATGTTGTGGTCGTCCGGCCCCCGCACACGCGTGCTGAACCGCTTGGCGGCATTCATGACGCCAACGCGCCGGCCATAGCCGTTCGAAACGAGCAGATGCCGTCCCAGATGGTTGAGCCGGGTCACGGCGTTGACGTCCAGGTGTGCGTGCGAAACGTCCGCCCCTCCGATCCCCTCCATGACGAGATAGTGGTCCCGGTCCCGCCACCCGGTACGAAACGCGAGCTTGTCGAAAGCCAGCGCCGGAGGAAAACCCGGCGCTTTGTCTTGGAGGAAGCACGGATCAAGCGGCGCGGCCTCCCAGTCGCCGCCGGGCGGCGGCGCTGCTCGCGTTGCGATGCGGATCCCGGGCCAATCGTGAATCGAATTCGACAGGTACTCGCCGCGCCGGGCAACCTGTTCGGCGGCATCGGGCACAGGTCACGGCGATGTCGATGGGGCCGGAATTGGACCTGTTCTTCTCGATTCCCCCGCTATCCAACCCTTTGCCCACATGCTGCCGGAACACATAGCCGCGTTTCGCCATCGCCGTTTCGAGAGGCGCCATACATCCTCTGCTCCAACCCCTTGAAAAACCCGAATGCGTTCGTTATCTATAAATCATGTGTTTGAACATCGGCACACCCCATTTCGTCTGTCCGCTCTTTTTTTTGCGTTAATTCAAGGAAATATTCCATATATTACCATCTCGCGTCGTGAAGATCAACCGGGGAACGGGTTGAAAATGACAAGGCGGAAGAACGCCGGGAATGGGAGCATGCTGATGGCTATTGCGCTTGCCGCGACAATCGCATCGGAAGGCGCCGCGCGGGGCGCGGCGTATTTCGTCAACAAACAGGGCAGTGACGTCGGCAACGGCAGGAGCCGGGAACGGGCGTTCCTGACGATCCAGAAGGGCGTGGACGCGCTCAAAGCCGGCGACGTCCTCACCATCGGTCCCGGCGAATACGAGGAGAACGTATTCCGGGCCGATCTGGGAAACGCCGAGGTGGAGACGCTCATCCGGGCCGAAATCCCCGGCACGGTCGTACTCCGGGGCGATCGGCCCGCGCCGGAGTTCAAGAAGCTGGCGGGGCATCGTTTCGTTTACGCCACGCGCTTCGAGCGGGAGCCGGAAGCGGTCTTGGAGCACGCCACCATGTCGATTCTGGAGAGGAAGCCGGTGTTCGCGGAACTGGACTTCGAGCCGGGCTCGATGTTTTACGACGTCGAAGCGAAAACGCTCTACATCTCCACCGCGGACCTACGCGCGCCGGCCGGCCGCCGTTACAGCATCGCGGTGAAGGGCGGCAGCGGGCTGGTTCTGGACACGCCAACGCGGGTGACGGTCGAGGGCCTTTCCGCCACCGGCCACTATTGCACCATGGTACGCGCCGTCGGGGCACGCAACTGGATCCCGAGCTATCAGTGGGGGATCGCGCTGGACCGGCCGACATCCTGCACGCTGCGCGACTGTGCCGCCTGGTTGAACTGCGGGGGCATCGTGCTCCACAACGGGCGCGGCAACCGCGTGGAGCGTTGCCTGGCCCACCACAACCGCCTGTACAACATTCAGTCGTTCGGCGGGCCGGACAGCGCCGATAACCTCATCGCCGATTGCACGGCGTATGAGGGACAAAGCGGGATCAATGCCTACACCACGTTCTCCGGCCCGATGCGGTTCCGCAACTGCGTCACGTGGGGACATCATCTGGACTACTCCACCAAGGGCCAGAACGGCAAAGAGTTCGCCTTCCTCGAAAACTGCGTTTCGTTGGACAACATCCGGGCGTACAACCTGCGCAACTCCATCATCGGCGGGCGCTGCAACTCCTATCGCTTTCAGGCGGACTACGCGTCCGACAACATCGCGTTCGGAAACGAAACCGATTTGGAGCTGGACCGCGAATTCGCCGATCCCGTGAACATGGACTGGCGGCTGCAGGGCGATTCGCGATTCCGCAACGCGCGCGAGGACGGGAAAGACCGGGGCCTGTTTCCGGAACACGGCGACCGCGTCTTTTTCCTGGGACCGAACGGCGACGACGACAACAGCGGAACGTCCATGCGCCACGCCTGGCAGACGCTCGGCCGGGCCCTCGGCAAGCTCCAGCCCGGCGACACCCTTTACCTGGCCCCGGGCGTCTACACGGCCGGCGGGGAGGCAAGCCTGGGCCGGGCCGGCGCCGGAAAAATCCACATTCGCGGACGCGGCCGGGCGCGGGCCGTCATCCAAGGCGACGTGTATGTGAGCGCAAGCGCGGGAGTCGAGTTCGAGCGGGTCGATTTCGCCGGCGCCGTCCACGTTCAGGGCGGGCACGACATGGCCTTTCGTCATTGCACGTTCGAGGGCCTGCGGGCGCAAGCGACGAAGGACCTGACCGTCACCCACGCCCTGTTCGTGGCCGAACCGTTGCGGCTGAGCGACGCAACGGGCGTGTACCTCAGCGGGAACATCTACGCGAATGCCGACGGCCCCGCCGTCGTGCTCGACGGCGACGGCGGCATTCGGTATTCCGACTACAACAGCTATTCCGACGGCGCCCACTGCTGGGCGGTCGCCGGCAAGAAGCGTTCGATCGAGACGCTTCGCGAACGCCACGACCGGCATTCGGAGGTCTTGGCCCCCGAGATCGTGGCCGGCACGCACGGCGCGCCGGAAGTGAAGGACGCCGGAATCGTCGCGGGCCGCGGACCGCAAGGGACCGCGCTGGGCCGCCATCAGCCATACCGGGAGCAAAGCGCGGGGTTGATCGGTCCCTTTCTCCATTCGGTGGGCGAAACGACCGCCAACATCGAATGGTGGACGACGACGCCGGCGGCGGTCGAAGTGGCGTGGGGTCAGCCCCCGGACATGACGCACAGGGTCAAGATCGATAGTCCCGCGCGGTTTACCTCGTTCAGCCTCGGCGGCCTGGAACCGGATTGCAGCTACGCCCTCGAAATACGTTCGCTCCAACGGCCCAGCAACCGGGCGGGCGCGCCGCGGCCCCTTACCAAGATCACGGCGGGGACATTGACGTTCACGACAACGCGGGCAGCGCCCGAGCCCGCCGTCTATTACGTCGCACCCGAGGGCGACGACGCCCATACCGGGCTCAGCCGCGAGAAGGCCTGGCGGTCCGTGGGCCATGCCGCCGGGCAGGTGAAGGCCGGCGATACGGTCCTGCTCGCCGGGGGAACGTACCAGGAAACGGTGCGCGTCCGCGCCTCCGGCGAACCGGGCAAGCCGATTACGTTCCGGCCCATGCCGGGCGCCAAGGTGGTGTTCGACGGCAGGGACCGCACCCTCTCGCACGCCTTCGTCGTTTTCAAGAAAGACCACATTCACCTGGACGGTTTCCACTTCAAGGATCACGGCGTTCTGCCCGGGGGGGCGGCGGTCATCCAGCTCGACTACGCTCGCCACATCCGCGTCACCCGCTGCTTCTCGGACGGACGCGGCCCCGGATACGCGGCGCGACTGCTCGGCGCCAGGCATTGCGCCGAGGTAACCGCCAGAAACTGCGTGAGCGTAGCCAGCATGGGATCCGCCATGCATATCGTCGACTCCCCGAACACGCTGATCGAGAACAACGTCTTTCTCCAGAACCTCATTACCGCGTGCGTTCTGGGCAATGAACCGGATCAGAAGATCGTCATGCGCAGGAACGTTTTCGCGGACAGCCTGCCCTTCAAGGCGCTGGTGCCCTATTTCGAGATTGGAAAGATCGAGTCGCTCGAGGAAAACGACAACTGCTACTACATGCGCCTGCCGGACGAGGAGCGCAAGATGTTCCTGTTCTACGGCGAGGCGGCCTATGAACGCGTCGCGCAACCCAACGGCATGCGCACCGAGTTCGACGCCCCGCCTGTCTTTTCCACGCTTGCCCGCATCGGCCTGGCCGAATTCAAAGCGATCAAGGGGGAAACCGGCTCCTTTTTCGGCAACCCGGGGTTCAAAGGCACTGTGGGCATGGCGCAGGGCGAAACGACCATGAGCCGCGGGCGTGAGTATCCGGTGCTCCTTTCCGACAAGCTGGTCCGGAAGCACGATCTGGATTTCCCGGACGTGTTCGCCACGGATCCGCGAGCCGTCGAGAAAGGCATCGGGTTGGTCCCGGCCGAGTTCGAGGATTTCGGGTTCGCCAAGGTCAATAACGGATAGCCACGTGCTCTACCCCGGCAAGACTATTTTGCCGTCGACGGTGGGCCGCGCCCACGCGGCGGGCGACCGGCGCATCGAACGCTCGATCGGGTCCACGGTCGGCGCCACCACGGACGTCGGCGACCGTCAGGCGCTCGGAGGCGGTGGACATTCTGGAAAGCAGAAAGATATGGGATCTCGACGGCATTGTCGCCGCCGACGGGGCGCTGCCGGAGGGGCCGCCGCCCGGCGGTGAGATTCACCCGGACCGGGTTCGCCAGTCCTGACAGGGCAACTCCGGATCCCGGCTGGCCGACCGCATGGCCTGGACGGTCGATCCGTTGCCCGAACGCGAGGCGGCCTGGCAACATCCTCTATTCCAGCCACACCCGCCCCCGATAGCATCCGAGCGAGTCCGGCGTGGAATTCGTGTAGATCACGGTGGCGCCGGTGCCAAGGACCCTGATGTAGCCCGGCACGAGGCTCCAGACATCGTTCGGCCCCATCCGTGAACGTTGCTCGATGGCGTAATAGCGCGTGAGGCCGGCATAGCCCGTACCCGAAGCCGGCCGCGTGGGAAGGATAACCCGCATCTGTCCGTGCGAGCTTTCCACGGTGAGCGCAAACCGGCTGTCGGCGCTCTGCGGCGACGTGCCCGCAATATACTCGCTTTCGTTATCGATACCGTCTCCGTCGTCGTCCTCGCCGGGCGCGCCGTTGTCGCTCGTGAAGTTCACGGCCTCCCACGCGTCGTCCATCCCGTCCAAATCCCCGTCCCGCTCGACCGAAAGCCTACTGCCCTCCGTCACCCCGATCTCGACATCAATGAACAAGTCAGCGCTGTTCAGCCCGGAGTTGAAGACCTGAACGGCCACCAGGTTCGTGCGATCCAGCAGCGGCGGCAGGGCGGCGCCGCTGAGCACGCGGCGCCAGGAACCGGTCGCGCTTCCGAGTGCGACCGCATCGTAGGCAACCTGTGAACCCGGTGCTCCGCCCATGTTGTGCCGTGTGAGTTCCTCGCCGTTCAACCACAGAATGAACGCGTCATCGTAGTCCACTTGGACGCTCACCTCGCTGATCAGCGTGGCGTTCGCCACCGCAAACCGTTTCCGCAGGAAGAGCGAATTGTATCGCGTTCGCATGTCGTCCAGATCGGTCGCCAGGTTCGCGCGGCCATAGCCCAGCGGCGTGGCGCCGGGCGTCCAGTCGCTATCGTCGAACGCGACGCGGCGCCACGCCGAGGAAGGGGACGAAGCCTCATCAGTCCCCTTCCGGTACCGCCACGCGTCGCCCCTCGCCACCGTCGTCACGACCTGCCAGCCCCGTGCCACGCGGTCCAACACCAGCTCCATGTCCATCACCAGATCGCTGCTGCCGGCCGAGGTCTGGTGCACTTCGACGGCCAGCACGTTGGCGCCCTGAACCAGCGCGTCCCGCTCGGCCGTCAAATCGACGAGTTCGTACGTGAGCGCCTCGTGCGAATCGGCGAACGTGGCGTACGATACCGTGCCGCCGGGCATCGAACGGCGCGCCACTTCGCGGCCGTTGAGATAGGCGACAAACCCGTCGTCGTATCGGGCGTAGAGGCGCAACCCCGTCACGGCGGCCGGGCCGACATCCAACGCGAACGCCTTGCGGAAATACGTGGTCCGGTGCTTGTCGCCAGCGTCCCCGCCATAGGAAACCGTGGTCGCGAGGCCCGGCTCGCCGTAGCCGAGCGGCCCGGACCCTTCGTCCCAACCGCCGTCGTTGAAGGCCGTGTTGCGCCAGGCGGTGCCGAGAGCGACGCCGCCATCATGGTACTTCCACTCGCTTTCCCGTCCGATCGGCATGGTCCGCGCGTCAGGCTGGACAGCGGCCAACATGAACGCGTTGACGTACGGGTATCCGCTCGGGTCTCGGATGGTGACCGTCAGTTCGCCGTTTGGCCATACCGCGATCTCGTCGAAACGGGCGACGCGGCCGTCGGCCGTATTGTCGCCATTGACCGTCTGCGTCGTGTCGTCGGTCAAGTCGATGGTGCCGATCCGCGCGCCGGCACTGCTGCGGTTCCGGAAGCCCGCCACGTTCGAGATCGTGACGGACGTTTTGCGCGTGGAATAGACCGGCTTGGCACGGTTTCCAAAGACGACCAGCTCGTAGCGCAGCGCCGGATCCAGTTCCGAGACATGCAGGACCAGCGGGTTTTCCGCGTCATAGGAAATCAACCCCGCGCAATCGACCTTGCCGCCGAACACGTCCGCGGCGTCCGTACCCGCCGCCGCATCGGCGCCCTGTTCGAGCTCGGGGCCGGCCCCGCCTGAATTGACGGATGCCATGGCCAAGACCAGAGCGCCCGACTCATGATCGACCAACAATCCATGCTCCCCGCGCGTGTAGCACGTGATATTGCCCGCGCGCTGACCGGCCGTCCAGGCCAGGTCGTTGTAGCACACAAACGGGCCGGCCGGTCGCGGCGTGCGGACCTGTACGGGCGGATCCGTGTACGGCGAGTCGCCAAACGTGGCATGCTCGGCTTTGATCCTGTAATAGTAGGTCGTGTTTGGGGAAACGCCCGTGTCCACATAGCGGCTCGTGTCGGCGGACGGCAGCAGCGGAGGAAGACTGACCCAATCCGTGCCGTCCAGGCTCCTGCGGATTTTGAAATTCTCCTCATTGTCGCTGTTGTCGGTCCAGGTCAACTCCACGCGCTCGGCGGACACGGCGCGCGCTTCGAATGCTGTCGGCGCCGCCGGGGTCCGGGTGACGGCAGGCGTTTGGGCACTCACGACGCTGGTGTAAGCCGAGTTGCCGCCCGCGTTGCGGCAACGGACCCGATAGTAGTAACGCGTCAAGGCTTCCAGCCCGTCGTCGACGAACGCGGTCGTGTTCGGCGGACACGCGCCGTACGGATCGACGCGAACCCAGCCGGAGACGCCGTTCGGACTGCGGTAGACTTTGTACAGATACTCGTTGTCCGCGTGATCCCGCCAGCTCAGCCGGACGCGCTCGGCCGAGATCGCATCCGCCGCGAGCCCCGTCGGCGCGGCCGGCGCCGTAACGCCCGGCGTCGGAGGCGCGGCCCGAAAATCGCTGTCGGCCGGCCCGAGATAGTCTTCCATGTCGCCCATGTAGCCGCCGCCTCGTATGCGACTCGTGAGGTAGGTCGTGTTGAAGCTGTTCGTAACCGTTGCGCAGATCACGTCGACCCGGTCCCAAATCCGTTCCACTTCGTCGATCGCCGCCTTGTTGCCGCCGTCGGTCGCGCGAATGGCGTCCATGTGCGCGGCGGCGCGCATCAGCATTCGGGCATATTCGAAGCCCGTGCGAACAAACGCCACGCGCCGGCGGTACACCGCCGGTCCGGTGCGCACCTTGTCTTCGGCGGCGTCAAGGAGCGCACCCGCGCCGGCCAGACAGTCCTCGTCGTACGCCTGGCGCAGAGCGTCGAGTATCTCGACCTTGTACGCGCCGCCGAGACTGAGACCGGGCACGGCCATGGCTTGACGGCGCGCCTCTTCCATCACGCCCCAGTAACTCGCGACGTCGCCTGCCGCGGGACCGAACCCGCGGCTGTAGTAGTCGGCCATCACCGCCGCCCCGTCCTGATAAGGATCCCAGGCCAGTTGCCCCATGATGTAGTACTCGGGGCCCTGCGTGGCCCAGTGTCCCCAGGCCGAGTCGATGATGATGCCCACACACCGGTTCGCACGCAGGAACGCGAAATCTTCGATGGTCTCCGTCATCGCCACTTCCGGCAGCCCCCAGCACCCGCCGGCCCAATACCACAGGTTGGGACGGTAGACCAGCATGGAGGCCTTTGCCGCCCAGCCCAGCCATTCCTGTTTCTGGCGGGTGCGAAAACTCTCTTTGGTCAAAGGAAAGTGGCCGACGTAATTGATGACGATGTTCTCGGCAGGCGTCACGTCAATCGGCGGGCTCTGGTACGTGCCATAGGCGCCGCCGACGACATAGAGCGCTCGTCCCGGGAACCGCGCCTTGAGGCCGGCGGCCAGCCGGTTCCAAAACGTGACATAGCGGTCGGTCAGGGCAACATATCTCTCGCTGTGTCCCGCCCAATAGTAGGTCCAATCCCTCGGGGCATCCAGGCAGTCCCACGCCCGACACCGATCGCACACGCAGACCCCGCTCAAGTACGAGTCGTTCGGGAGCGCGCCGAACAAGGTTTGGCTCGCATCGGCGGCCAACGTCGCGCTCACGTTGTCCAACCACTGCGTCGCCACCGCCGGATTCGCCACACACAGCTTCGCGTTCTCGGGCGCGGGATAGCCGCTGCGCGTGCCGTCAGGCTGCAGCGCGAAATAGTCCCGATGGCTGGCGCGGTACTTGTCCCACCAGTCTGTGAAGGAATGCCCGGCCGGACTGCCCAACGACCGCAGGTAAAGCCGCTGGCGCAACATCCAGTCCAGGTTCGGTCCCTTGGCGTTGGGCCGGTCCATGCCCCACAGACGCAGGATGTCGCGCTGCCGGAGCTGGGGATGATGGCGGTACGTGAACGGGGCCAGCGCAAGGGTCGAGCGCTTGACGATGTCCTCGCCCAATTCGCCGGGCCAGAGCCAGCGCACGTCCAGGTACTTCTGCAGGAACGTGTAAACCGCGTTGGCCGTGCCGAACTCGACCTGCTTGCCGCCCAATACCCGGTCGTTGCCCGTGATGGCCAGGTGCTCGCTCGTGGAGGCGATCACGATCTCCTCCGGATGATCGTACGAGAAGTCGACGCCCGGAAACAGACCGTCCAGCCGCGACTGGTACCCGACCCAGATCGCATGGGCCGGCACCGGGCTGGGCGAGCCCACCAGCACGTCCGGCTCCGCCCCGCTGATCTTTGCGATGTAATCCGCCAGCTCGTCGGCGGCACGCAGGGTGTTCGCATCCGCCGAGGACGCGACGACAATTGGCGCCAAACTCCGCCCATCGGACGCCAGGACCAGGTTGGCCCCATCCGCCTCGATCGCCAGGGCCATCGAGACCGCCCCAACCACAACAGCCGCAGGTCGCCGTATCCCCGTCATAGCGGCTCCCTCCTTTATGTTCCATCCCCTTGGCTGGATTCAACACGACACGGCCATCCGGGCCGTCAGACGCCCGGATCGAACCTCGTTTTTGTCGACAACGCCCCCCGGCCGAGCCGCCCCATCGGCGGCTGCGACGCCCCCATACAGGTCAAGCATCGGCCGAAAACGTGCACGGAATATTCGCTCCCCCCCCCCGCGTGCGCGCGGGTCGAAAGGCGCAGAAGCCGCTTGAACAAAACGGGCCAGACCGCTATATGTCGTGACGGGTCAAAACGCATACCCATACCGCCGGCCCCCAGCGGCTTTCTCCTTGAATATATTAGTGGAAATAATCTATATATTACACGTAGAGGGCGGCGCGCGTCAACCCTCACGAGCCCATCGGAGAAAGACGAACGCCGACAGGCCAGGAACAGGAGTTGAAGCATGGCTGGATACGACAAACGGCAGCACCCGCATATTCTGAAATTTTGTTCCGATGAACACACCGCGGCGATTACGGGCTACGGCGGCGATCCGTGGGTACGCACGCCGAGCCTCGACCGGCTGGCGGCCGGCGGCGTGCGCTTTGATCGCTGCTATGGGAACAATCCGGTCTGTGTGCCCGGCCGCTACTCCATGCTGACCGGGCGGCTCCCCCGCGAGATCGGCACGCCCATGTTCCGGGACATCCTCCCGCTCGAAAGCCAGACCTACATGCGCTACTTCGCGCAGCACGGCTACATGACCGCGTGCGTCGGCAAGATGCACTTTCATGGGCCGGAGCAGATGTACGGCTGGATGCTGCGCCCTTACGGCGACATGGAGGTCTACGACCACAGCCGCATGCCCGGCTACGGCCTCGGCCAGGATGTGACCGGCCAGATCGGGTTCGGCAAGACGCACGACTACAACGCGTACGGCGGGATGATGCCGTTCATGATCAAGACCGCCGGCGCGGGCGAGCACGGGTTCATGCAGTTCGACCGGCTGGTGACGGAAAGCGCGCGCGTACACCTGCGCGATCACTTCGAGTATCTCATCCATACGCGCTACGCCGGGGCGCGCCCGTTGCTGTTCGAGGTTTCGTTCAAGACGCCGCACTGGCCTTTCATCTGCCCCAAGGCGCTTTTCGACTACTACCGCGCCATCGTCCCGCCGCCGCGCCTGCCGGTCACCGAAGACCTGCCGCCGGCGCTGGCGCGCAAGGCCGAGCGCGAATCGGCCGACTGCACGGAGGACCAAGTGCTCAACGCCCGCGCGGCCTACTACGGCCTGGTCGAATGGATGGACCGGCAAATCGGTTTGGTCCTGAACGTCCTCGATGAAATGGGGCTGACCGACGAGTTCGTCATCATGTATGGCGCCGATCACGGCGAGAACGCCGGCGAACGCGGCATGTGGGGCAAGTCGACTTTTTACGACGAGTCCGTGCGCGTGCCCATGATCCTGGCCGGACCCGGCCTGCCGGCCGGCCGGACCGTGAGCGCCGCCTGCAGCCTGATCGACGTCTTTCCCACGTTGACCGATCTGGCCGGGTTGCCGCCCCCGCAAGGAATACGCGGCGAAAGCCTGCTGCCCCTGCTCGAGGATGACACGCCCGTTGAGCGCACGGTCTTCTCCGAGCTGTTCGGCGGCCAAGAATCGTTCATGGCCATGCGCGGCGGCGTCAAGTACGTCTGCTACCAGGACGGCTCAAAGCAACTCTTCGATCTGGGCGGGGATCCGCACGAAACCGTCAACCTCGCCGGCACCCCGGAGTACGCCGCCATCCAGAAGGACCTGCACACCGCCCTGCAACAGCTCCCCGCTCCCTGGCGGAATCAACATCCCGACTGGCGGATGCAGACGGTCTTTTGAGCTGGGACGCCCTGCTCGAGTACGTCGCCCACTGGGCCGGCGTGCGGCGGACATCAACCCGACTTCGCCGTCAACCCGCAACCCGCAACCATCGACCATTAACCATTCTCCATTCTCCACGCCCCCTGTAACCTCTGCCTCCCCGTGCGCCACTATTCTCTACAGACGCCCGGGCAAGGCACGCAGAACGACGCAACAGGAGGAGGCACAGACGATGAAGATGAACACACGTATGGTCGCCGTTGTGGCCGCCGTATCGCTGGCGGCGGGGCTCGCGGGCGCGGAGCAACCGGAGGCCGGCGCCCCCCGCGGCGGACACGGCCGGTTCGGGGGGCGGGGCCAGGGCCCGCTGGCGGAGTTGATCCGCGGGCAAATCGGCCGGATCATGGTTCTGTCGTCCGAGCTCGGCGTGACCGCCGAGCAGAAGACACAGATCCGGGAGATCGTGCAGGGGTACCGCGACGAGATCAAGCCCGTGGCCCTGCGCGTGAAGGAAGCGCATCGCGCGCTCGGCGACGCCGTCACGGCGCAGACGCCGACCGAGGAGGCGATCCGCAAGGCCGCCGACAATCTGGGCGCCGCCGCCGGCGATGCGGCCGTGCTCGCCGCTCACATCGTCGCGGACGTGCGTACGGTGCTGACCCCGGAGCAGATCGAGCGGCTGGAACAGTTCAAAGCCGAGAAGCGGAAAGCAACGGATGAATGGGTTGAGCGGCACCATGGCCGTTGATCTATCACTGGACCTGAGGGGTGCGAGTCCGGTAGAGTCATCTACCGGACTCCTCTCCTGGGTACTGAGCATGATGACCGACACGGCGGCACAACACAGGCTCGACACGGCGTCGGCCGACCGCGTTGACGCGGCGGGCGCGCGTGCGGGCGACGAAGACGCGTTCCGCCGGCTGATCGAACGGCATCAAGGGAGAATCGCGGCCATGATGTGGCGATTCATACGCGATCGGGAAACGCACGAGGAACTCGTCGAGGACGTGTTCATCGAAGCACATCGCAGCCTGCATACGTTCCGGGCCGATGCCCCGTTCGAGCACTGGCTCGCCCGAATCGCGACACGGGTCGGGTACCGGCATTGGAAGCGCTCTGCGAAGAAGAGCGCGCGGCAAACCGTGCCGATCGAAGAATGGGATGGCGCGGCTGATTTGCGGAGCCAACCGGATCAGCTCGCACCCGAACGGGCGGCGGAGTTGCTGCACGCGCTGCTCGAACGGCTCCCGCCGCGCGACCGGCTCATATTGACACTGCGCTACGTGCAAGGGCATAGTGTGGCCGAGACGGCCGCCCTTACGGGCTGGTCACAGCCCATGGTAAAAGTGCAGACGCTGCGCGCGCGCGGGAAGCTGCGAAAGATCTTCGCGGCGCTCCGGGTGGAGGACGGGACATGAACGAGACCGACAAACTCAAGCAGCTCGCCGACCGTGCGCGGCTGGAGCCCATTCCCGAAGTCGACGTGGCCGATCGGGTCATGGCCGCCGTCTCGCAGCCGGCGCCGGAACCGGTCCCGTTCGAACGCGCATTGGTTTGGGGCGCAGCAGCCGCTGCCGCGTGTGCCTTGATCGCAGTGGTCGCGGGCTGGCTTTCGTGGAACACGTGGACCGATCCGATGATGGCCGTCTTTGTGGATCTGATGGGGGACATCCTCACATGAACGCACACACACCCGACAAGCCGGCCGAACCGGCGGCCCAACCGGCGCCGCGACGAAGGGGACGCTGGCGCCCCATCCTCCTGTCGGCCGCCATCTTCATCTGCGGCGGCGTGGTCGGCGGCGTGCTCACGGTGGGCCTGGTGCACCGTGCGATCATGAAAGGCCCGCGCCATCCGGAACGCGCGCCTGATCTGGCCAGCCGCCATCTTCAGCGCAGGCTGAAGCTGACCGACGAGCAGAGGCAACAGGTCGAAACCATCCTCAAGAAGCGCTTCAGCGCGCTGCGCGCGATCCGGGAGGAACAGATAGAGCTGGTCGATAAGGAAGTCGCCGAACTGCTCGACGAGGAGCAGCTTGAGAAGTGGGGGAGGATATGCCAGAAGTTCCGGCACCGGTTCGGGTCGGGCGAACACCACGGCCCCCCACCTCCCGGCCCGCCGCCGCCGTTGCCGTGAGAATTCGTCCAGTTCCCAGGGACGGGCACTCGCAGGGCCACTCGCAGGGACCCGGTCTCATCCCCGGCCGTTCCGGCGGTAGTGGCGCAGGCCCTCGATCAGAGTCTTCACGTTCTCGCGATCGGTGCCCGGCGTGACGGAGCTGCTCGCGCCCAACATGAGCCCCACGGGCGGCCCGTGCTCACGCGGCAGCCCTCCTCATTCACCAGTCCCGCGAATCCGGCACGTCCATCCACCGCCCGTCGGCCAGGATCGATTCCTGGCTTATCAGTCCGGGCAGCGTCATGTCCATCGCCTCGTGAATGCCGATCGGAGTCGGGCGCCGGCCGCGGATCGCGTCGACGAAATCGAGGATCTCCAGGTAGTCCCCGCCGCCATGGCCGGCTTTCGCGGCGGTCGCGCCATTGACGCGCCACGCCTCTGAGCTGAATTCCTCTTCGAGATCCCGCAGATCCATCCACTCCGGGCACGCGCCGTTGGATTTCGCCCGAAGCCATATGCGGCTCCGCTCCCCTTTCGCGCGAGCGGATTCGTAACACCCGTCTACGCCCTGGAGCTGATAGTTCGTCATCGCATGCGGCCTGTCGGAAAGCATGTCGAGCCGGATCTTGACCAGTCCGCCGCTACGCATCGCGCACAACATGACCGTCGATTCGTCATTCGCATAGGCGTCGCCGCGCGGATCCCGATGGTGATGGCCGCTGCCGGCACAACACACCCTCACCACGCGGTCACCCGGCATCCACTGCAGGATTGGCCCGAGACTGTGCGTTCCGTAGGTGATGCCCGCCACGCCCGTCTGCCACCGCCGCCGCCAGCGGGTCTGCTCGTTGAGCGGCTTCAGCTCATGCAGATACTCGCCTTCCGCGTAGTAGGTCTTGCCGAGCAGACCTCTCTTTACCAACTCGGCGATCATCATGTTCCGACGCATGTAGGTGTAGTTCTCGGCCATCATGTAGACCGCGCGGCTCCGCTTGCTCGCCGCGACGAGCTCCCGGCACTCCTCAACGGACACGGCAGCAGGCACTTCGCTCAGCACATGCAGGCCGCGATCCAAGGCCGCGATCGCTTGCGGCGCATGGAATGGCATGGGCGTTCCGAGAATCACGGCATCCAACTCCGATTTGTCGAGCATCGTCGCATAGTCGACGTACTGCTCACGAGCCCCCAGACGGTCAGCCGCCGCGCCAAGAGCGGCCTCGTTGACATCGCAGACCGCTCGCACCTGGATGTTGTCCAAAGCATCACACGCTGTCTTGAAGCTCTTGCCACGCCCGCATGCGCCGACGATCCCGAAACGAATCGGTTCGTGCCCCGTCATTTCAATCCTCCTGAAAACAGAGAAAATATCGCTCTCAGATTGCATCCCATCGTAATGCGAACACCCGGTCTTGCCATAATATTGAGCATTTGATACCTTTTCTATCGATGGACGCGAGTGCCAAAAATATGGATATTTTACGCGTCTGGATACGCGATATGCTCGACTGGCTGGCCGTGGAGCCGAAGCCGCCACTCATCCACACCGGGCTGTATCGCTGGCGCAGCCGGAACCGGCCTGTCCCGTATGTGAGCCTGCTTTTTCAGGATGGGCGCGCGTGCGGGTGGTGGGAGTTGGGCGGCGAACGGTTTGAGTTCCCGCCCGATCATCTTGTGCTGCTCGCAACGCACCGCGGCAGCCGTTCCGCGCCAATCACGGGACCCGACGGTATCTGGTACTGCACGTTCGACGTGGGGCGGCAGCCGCGTTTTGCGTCGCTGCTGCGCGACTACCGCTTCTGCCCGGTGCCGGTGCGGGACAAGGCGCCGATCCGGCAGGCGTACCGGAAGGTGGCCGAATGCTATGGCGTCGCAGGGGCGGCGGCGTCTCACCGGTTGAAGGCCGCGTTGCTGGAGTTGTTCGCCACGGCGTTGGAGCACATGGCAGGGCCCGAGAGATCGACGGGGCCGTTGTACAGCGCGGCGGTGGGCGAAGCCCTGCGCTTTATCCAGCACTCCTGGTCCGATTCGACACTGAGCTTGCCGGACGTGGCCAGGGCGGCCGGTCTGAGCGCGCATCACTTCGGCCGAGTTTTCAGGCGAGAAGTCGGGGCGAGTCCCATGCAGTACCTGCGCGATCTGCGCCTGGAACGCGCACGCCGCCTGTTGCGCCATTCCGACCTGCGGATCGGGGAGGTGGCCCGCGAATGCGGAGTCTCCGACCCACTCTACTTCTCCCGGATCTTCCGCCACCACACCGGACAGAGCCCGCGGCGGTACAGAGCCCAGGGAAGCGGATGAGGCGGACCACCCGCCGCCGAATATTTCCCTACGGAACCACTTGACGCCCCCGTATCCGCGCGTCATAATAGTACCGTACGGAAACAAAAAACCATGGCGGCGAAACCCGGCAAACGGCGGGCGGGCGGATTCGGGGAGTTGAGCTTCCATATCGGCCGCGCCTACTACGACCACATCAGGCTGCTCGAGCGGATTCTCGAGGAAGAGGGGCTCGAGGACGTGCTCTGCCCGGGCATGGGCCAGATTCTCTTCGCCCTGTTCGAGCACGACGGTTGCATCATCAAGGACCTGAAAGACAACCTGCGCCTGGCCCCCTCGCATCTGACTCGGATGCTCGAGCGCATGGAAGGGGCGGGCGTGATCGCGCGCCGGCCTGACGCGCGCGACCGGCGCGCCACGCGCGTGCGGCTCACGCCGTTCGGCCGATCACTCGAGGAGAAGTGCCGTGCCGTATTGGCCAAACTGAACCGCGTCATGAGTGCACGCATGACGCCTGGCGGCGTGCAGGCGATGAAACGCGACCTGGACAAGATCGTCCGCAATATCCGCGCCTACATGTCGCCAGATGATACCAAAAGACGGAGGAAAAGCCCATGAAGCCACCCACCGCGGCCGATGTGACATACGGTCCGCACGAACGCAACGTGTTGGATTTCTGGCAGGCAGAATCCGAAGAACCCACTCCGGTGCTGCTCTCGATCCACGGCGGCGGGTTCAAGGGTGGCGAGAAGGGCGTGAACCCGGTACTGTTGGACCTGTGCCTGGCGCGCGGGATCTCGGTGGTCGCCATCACGTACCGCTTTTCGCAACACGCCATCGCCCCGGCGCCATTTCAGGATTGCGCGCGCGCGCTCCAGTTCGTGCGATCCAAAGCGAACGAATGGAATCTGGACAAATCGCGCATCGCCTCCACCGGCGGTTCCGCCGGCGCGGGCATTTCCGAATGGCTGGCTTACCGGCCGGACCTGGCGGTTGCGGACAGCCCGGACCCTCTGGCCCGCGAGTCAACGCGCCTGAGGTGTATCGCCATGATCAACGCGCAGACCTCCTACGACCCGCGTTTCATCAAGCGGGTCATTCCCGGCGACGCCTACAAGCATCCGGCGCTCGTCCAACTCTTCGACACGCCGCTCGACGAGCCCGACGCGCTGCCGCCGGAGAAGCAGGCATTGATCGAAGAGTGTTCCCCCATTCACCACGTCACGGCCGATGCGCCGCCGTCCCTGTTCTTCTACAAAGGCGACGACGATCCCACAACGGCTCTCGAAAGCGCCGGCGCCGGCATCCATCACCCCCTCTTCGCGATCGAACTGAAGAAAAGGCTCGACCCGCTCGGGGTTGCCTGCGAAATCCACGTGCGCACAGACCCGAACGCACCGGAGAATCAGACCCGAATCGTCGACTTCCTTACGGAACACCTCGGCGTCTAAGGACGATTCTGTCCTTGAACGTACGATCCTTCCCGGCCGCCTCCCGCAGGCGCCGCTCGAGCATGCCGCCGGGCACCATGTGAGGGATCCACAGTCTATCGGCCGACTCGAGCACGAACCGGTTGCGCTGTTCGGCGGCGGCGAGGTTGCCGTCGCGGTTGCGCATCTCGAGAATGAGCATGCGGTTCGCCTCGAGCGCCTCGCGCGCGCCGGGCGCGAACGCCGTGTGACTCAGGCTCCAGGCCGGGCACCAGATCACAGCCATGCCGCGTTCCAGCAGTCTGGCGAAGATCTCCTTCTCCATGGGTGAATGGAAACCGCCCATATAGACCTCGGCCCTCGGCATGCGTGTCGGGCGTGGCGCGTTGCGGCTGCAGAGCACACCCAGCTTCGTCGCGTTCCAGAGCGCGGGGTTACCGATGCCGCGCAGGCCGTTGCCGAGTTCCGTCACCAGCCGCCACGGGTTCATGCGGATGTATTCCGCGACCCGGTGCTCGGCCTCGGGCGTGCGGACAATGCTCTCGTAGTAGTTCCGCTGCCAGATGCGGATGTTGGGGGCGACACATATGTCGCCCCTACGCCGCAACGTGCGGCTGACGGCGGATTTGAACCCGCCCACCACATCGCCCAGCCGCGAATGTCCGCCTTCCATCCGGATCAACGCATGGAAATGATCGGGCATGATCACCGCCTCTTCCCATTTCATGAACGGGCATCGCGCCGCCGTCACGCCCATCGTTTCCTCGATGAGGGCGCGCACGGGCGGTAGGGGCGACGCATGCGTCGGCCCTACGCCGAACGGGACGCCGTCTGCGAACCGGATGAATTCGCGATGCGCACACGTCGTCACGAAATAGACCCCGCCTCCGGCATAATCATGGCCTCTTAGCCGAATCGACCGGCGGTGGTGGATGGCAGGATTGTATCGGCTTCGGCTCACTCAGGACTCCCGGCATCGTTCCGACCTTGGGCCGGTTCCTCATTTCACTGACGGGCATTGCCGTGAAAGGTGATCTGCCTCGATGTTGCTGAGGACAGTTCGGGGCATCATTTTAGGCTTTTTCCCGAAAGAACGGAAGGTTCCCGTCACAGTGCCACCCTCACCACTCGCGCGAAGCCGGCACGTCCATTCATCGGCCGTCGGCCAGGATCGATTGCCGGCCTGTCAGCTACAGCCTTGCCCACCGATGGCGAATCGAACATACTGACCGGACCGTATGCAGGAAAAGAACCTGAAATTGGGCAAGAAAAAGTGCAAGGATTCCCGCACAGTCGCCGTTCCCTTGTGAATCCGCATAACTGGGGGCATTACCCTGTTCAACCAAGATGAATGCATACCTGCCAGGAAATGGAGAAAACCGACGGTTTTTGAGGGATTCGCCGCTTTTTCGCGGGTATTTCACCGGGGAATGATGCATGAGTATCGACCGTGAGCCCAACGAGAACGAGATCGTGCGTGAGGCCATGCAGCTGCGCACGCGTGTGCTGGCCTATCTGATGGGCTTGGTCAAGGATCCTCAGAAGGCGGAGGACCTGCTGCAGGACACCTACGTGGTCGTGCTCAGGAAATGGCAACAGTACCAACCGGGCACGAATCTGCTGGCCTGGATGCTGAGCATCGCGCGCCGCGAGTTCCTCAATGCCGTCAAGCCTGCGCACAACCGGCTGGTGGCCATGGAGATGGAGGTGCTGGAGAAGGCCCTGGTCGCCACGCAGGAGGACGACGCGAACCTGGCCTACCGCCGGGAAGCGTTGTCGCACTGCCTGGCGAAACTGCGGCCCCAGGCGCGGGACATCATGCAGCTCCGCTACGGGGACGGGCTCTCCTGCGGGGAGGTCTGTCGCCGCGTGCGGCTGTCGCTGAACGCGCTCTACACCGTGCTCTGCCGGGTCCGGGAGAATCTCAAGACCTGTATCGAACGCCAGCTCCGCGTGCAGGAGGCCCCGTGAAGCTCGCGCCATATGCGATGGACGTCGAACGCTACCTGGCGGGCGCGATGAGTCCGCGGGAGACGGAGGCGTTCCTCCGCCGCACGCAAGACGCACCGGAGTCGACCACCTACCTGGCCGGGGCGCTCCAGCAACAGGCACTGCTGATCGAACTGTTGAGCGACGCCGTCGCCCGGCAGGCACGGGGTTCCGACGCGACGTCCCGCGGTCCCTCCGCCCGCAGGCCGTCGGCCCCGGCGCCGCGCCGGGCGAGGGTGCCGCAGCTCGTTCGTCCGTGGCCCTGGTGGCTGACGGGAATCGCCGCCGCCGTTCTCGTCGCGCTTGGCGTTCTGTTGAATCGCCAGTGGCGGCTGCGCATGCTGCCGGCCCCCGTCACCATGGCCGTGGCGGAACAAGCGCACGGCCCGGTCACGCTTCTGCGTGACGGCAGCGAAATGCCGCTCGCGCCGGGGCAGCCGGTTCGCCACGGCGATGCCGTACGCGCCGGTGCCGCGGCTGCGCGCGCCCTCATCCGGTACACCGACCAAACGGCGCTGGCCGTCGCACCCGACACGTTCGTGGAGTTCCGGCGCCCGAATGTATCGGGCGCCAAGGACGTGTTTCTCCGGTACGGCCGGCTTCAGGCCGACGTGCGGCTCCAGCCGGCCTCCGCCCCCATGCGCCTCGAGACGCCGCACGCCGAACTGACCGTACGCGGCACCCGCTTCGTGCTGTGCGCGTACTCGGCCTCGACGGCGGTCGACGTCGAGTCCGGCACGCTCGATCTCAGGAACAGGCGCAGCCGTGAAACGGCGACGCTGCATGCACGCGACTATGCGCTCGTCGCGGATACGACGCATGTCGCGCAAGGCGCCGGAATGGATGCCCTGGGACGGATGACGGCGGGTTCCGCACGCGTACGCGAGGGGCTCGTCGCACTCTACACCTTCAACGAGGGCGGCGGCCACATCGTCGGCGACCACTCCGGCGCCGGTGCGCCGGTGGACCTTCGGATCCGGGACGCAAGCGCCGTCGAGTGGCTGCCGGAAGGCGGACTGCGCGTGCGGGAGCCGACCCTCATCGAATCGGACGGCTCGCCGGAGAAGATCGTCGGCGCCTGCCGCCGGAGCAACGCGCTGAGCGTCGAAGCGTGGATTCGCACCTGGCAGCTGCGCCAGGGCGGCCCGGCACGCATCGTGACCGTGTCGAAAGACTGGTCGGGCGCCGACTTCATGCTGGGCGCCATCGGCCTGTCCTACAACCCCGACTTGCCGGGCCCCTGCTATGCGGCACGGCTCACGACGGCAGCCAAACGGCCGGCGCTGTACGAGATCGTCACCGAGCCCGGCACCTTCACCACGGCACTGAGCCATGTCGTCCTGGTCCGCGAATCGCACGGTGCGCTCCGCTTCCACGTGAATGGGCCCGACCGGTTGCGCGGCATGTTGGACTACGAAGCCGGGACGGTGCGTGCCGATGTGCGCCGCCAGGAAGGCCGCTTTTCGTATTGGAGCGACACGATGCCCTTGCGGCTCGCCAACGAGCACGGCGAGCCGCGACCGTGGGTGGGCGAGTACTATCTCGTCGCCGTTTACGCCCGCGCGCTCGCGCCGGAAGAGATCTCCCGGAATTTCCGGGCGGGCACCCCGCGAAGGAGCGCGGGCGCAGCCCGTCGCGATGTTGTTGAGATTTCGACGCTGGATCCCAGGTAGTCGTTCAGACAGTCACGCGTTCAGTCAAGAAGCCAGAGGAGGAAGCGCCATGCATACGAGTCCGTCGTCTCCGTCCCGTCCCGTTGTCCGCCTGCTGTTCGCCGTCCTTTTCGTCGTGCTCGCCGCGCTGCCGGCGCTGGGCGACGTTCTCGTGCCGAAAGCCGCCACGTGGCGCTACTTCAAAGGCACCGCCGAGGCGTCGGACCCGCGCAGCGCCTGGCGCGAGATCGACTTCGCCGACAGCGCCTGGCTCAAAGGCGTCGCGCCCTTCGGCTACGGCGTCAGTGGGCTGCGCACGACATTGGGCGACATGCAGAACAACTACACTTCGTTCTTCATCCGCAGAACCTTCACGGTCTCGAGCCTGGATTCCGACACACGGCTGCGGGTTGCCGTCAATTTCGACGACGGGTTCATCGTCTGGATCAACGGCGAACGGGTGGCGGAGAAAAATGCGCCGGACGCCTCGCCGCTGTTCAACTCGGTCGCTTCGGAATGGGGCAGTTCCGAGGGCGCCTACGAAACGAACAGCCTGCCGGACCCGGAAGGCTACCTCGAGATTGGAGAAAATGTTATTGCCGTCCAGGCGTTTAATCAGTCGGCGGCGAGCGGCGACTGCTGCCTCGACGTGGAGCTGAGCACCTACAAGAAGGTGAACGACACGACGTTCAGCCATGACCGCGGGTTCTACACCGCGGCATTTGCCGTGACCATCTCGACCGACACGCCGGGCGCGACGATCCGCTACACGACCAACGGCTCGGCGCCGAGCGCGAGCAGCGGTACGACCGGCGGAACGAACACCGCCGTCTCCATCTCGAAGAGCACCTGCCTGCGCGCCGCCGCGTTCAAGGCCGGCTACGAGCCGACCGATGTGGACACGCAGACCTACATCTTTCCGGCCGGTGTGCTGACGCAGACGCGGCCGAGCGGCTACACGACCAACTGCGCGCAGGGCGCGCTGTTCACGTACGAGCTGGACCCGGGCCTGAAAAGCACCTACGGCTCGGCGGCGATCCTCAACGGCATGACGGCCATCCCGACGCTCTCCGTTGTCGGCTCCTATGCCGACGTTTTCTCGACCGCCGGGTTCATCGGCACCACCAATGAGAACGAGTCGCTGCATCCGGTGTCGATCGAGTTGCTCTATCCGGACGAGCCGGAAGGCGGGTTCCAGATCGATTGCGCGGCCCGGCGGCACAAGTCGTGGGCGGGCGACAGCGCCCGCGTCAGCTTCAAGCTGGAGTTCAGCAGCCTGTTCGGCCCGTCGAAGCTGCGTTACCCGTTCTTCGAGAAGGCGCCGGTCAACGCCGAGACCGGGCCGGACCGGTTCGACCGGCTGGTCGTGCGGGGCGGCGCGAACCACTCCTTCTGCACCACCTGGATCTCGAACTGTTACCGCACGGTCTACGCGCGCGATCCGTTCGTGAAAGCCTGCCAGGTAGCGGCCTCGCCCTCCGGACTGGGCCCGCACACGACTTTCGTGAACCTCTACCTCAACGGGCTGTACTGGGGCGTCTACGACGTGTGCGAGCGCACGGACCACTTCTTCTCCTCCACCTATATGGGCGGCGAACACGAAGACTGGTTCGCCTGCAACCACCACCTCGACACCGCCAACTGGAAGCCGCCCAACGTGATCAACGGCGACCCCGCCCGCTGGTACTACCTGCGCAGCACGCTGGTGAAGAAGGACATGAGCGTCAAGGCCAACTACGAGGAGTTGAAGCAGTACGTCGCCCTGACCGAGTATTGCGACTACCTGCTGGCGAACTGGTTCTGCGGCACGGTGGACTGGCCGGGCAACAATTGGTACGGCAGCTACCGCATGACGCCGGAGCCCGGCCCGATGTACTTCTACGCCTGGGACGCGGAATGCTCGTTGCGGGAAGCGGCCTTCGAGGCGATCGACTGGCCCATGCCCTTCTTCGGCCCGTATCAAGCCCCCACCACCAGCTACTATTACAAGAGCGACGTGGCGAAAATCCTGCGGGCGGCGGACGACAACGCGGATTTCCGTACGCTGATGGCCGACCGCGCCTATCGACTGTTCTTCAACAACGGGCCGCTGACCGCTGCAAATGCGCGGGACCGCTGGATGGCGTTGTGCAACTACATGGAGCCGGCGATCGCGGCCGAGTCGGCGCGTTGGGGCAACTACGCCTTCCCGGGCCACCCGGTGACGACCAACCTGTGGTGTTCGACACGCAATGCCGTGCGGGACATCTTCACGGACAGCTATGTGGCCGAGATCATCCAACAGATGCGGACGAACAGCCCGGCCGTTTACCCGTCGCTGGATCCGCCGGCGTTCAACCAGCACGGCGGCGTGGTGGCCGCCGGTTTCAAGCTGACGCTGTCCAACCCGAACAGCGCCGGCACGGTGTACTACACCGCCGACGGGAGCGACCCGCGTTCGTCGGGCGGCGCGATTGCGAGCCAAGCCAAGACATACACCGGCGCGCTGGCTCTCTCAAAGACCACCCACGTGCAGGCGCGGGTGTACAAGAGCACCGCCACGTGGAGCGCGTTGCACGCGGCCACGTTCAACTTCACCGCGCATTACAGCCGCGTTCGGATCACCGAGATCATGTACAACCCGATCGGCGGCGGTGAATTCGAGTTCATCGAACTCCAGAACACGGGCACCTCGGCCCGCGGGCTGTCGGAGATGCGGTTCAAGGGCATCCAGTACACCTTCGCCCCCGGCGCCGAGCTGGCCGCCGGCCAGATGATCGTGCTGGCGCGCAACGCCTCCGCCTTCCAACAGCGTTACGGGGTCGCCCCGTTCGGCGAGTTCGGCGGCGGGCTGGACAACGCGGGCGAGCGGATATCCCTGCTGGATTGCGACGGGCGCACCGTCTGCTCCGTACGCTACAACGACAAGGACCCCTGGCCCGAAACGGCCGACGGGGAAGGCTTCTCGCTGGTGGCCGTCGACCCGAACGCCGAGCTGAACGACGCCGGCAACTGGCGCGCCTCCAACCTGATCGGCGGCTCGCCCGGTTACGACGACGGCGAGCCGTACCGCGTGGTGATCAACGAGGCGCTCACCCACACCGACCCGCCGCAGCGGGACGCGATCGAACTGCACAACGCCGGCTCCGCCGCCGTCGACATCGGCGGCTGGTACCTCAGCGACAGCGCGTTCAACTACAAGAAGTACCGGATTCCGACCGGCACGAGCCTGCCGGCCGGCGGCTATGTCGTCTTCGACGAAACGGTCTTCAATACCGACTCGAACAGTCCCGCCTGTTTCGCGCTCGATTCGCACGGGGATGAAGTGTACCTGACGAAATTCGACGCGGCGGGCAACCTGCAGTATCTGGCCGAGCAGCGGTTCGGGGGCGCGGCCAACGGCGCCGCCTTCGGCCGGTGGATGCGCAGCGACGGGGAAGCGGATTTCGTGGAACAGAGCGTCGCAAACACGCTGGGCGCCGCCAATGCCTATCCGCGGGTCGGCCCGATCGTGATCAACGAGGTCATGTATCATCCGGCGACGGGCGGCGACGAGTACATCGAGCTGCTCAACACCTCCGGCACAGCCGTTAAATTGTATGACCCGGCTGCAACGGCCAACACCTGGGAACTGGACGGGGCGGTGGCCTACACGTTTGCCTCGGGCGTGGAGATACCGGCCGGCGGCTACGCGCTGGTCGTGGCGACCAACGCTTCCGTGTTCCGCTCGAAATACGGGATTGGGACCGCGGTGCAGATCTTCGGGCCGTACGAAGGACGCTTGAGCAACTCGGGCGAAAGCGTGAAATTGTGGCGGCCGGACACGCCGGATCCGGACGGCGTGCCGCGCATTCTGGTCGACCGGGTAGCCTACAACGACAACAGTCTCTGGCCCGAGAATGCCGACGGCGGAGGCTGCTCTCTGGAGCGCATCGCCGCCGAGCTGTACGGCAACGACCCGGCCAACTGGGCCTCGAGCCTCGCCAGTGGCGGCACGCCCGGCAGGGCCAACTCCGGGGTGCTCGCGCCCAAGACGGCCGGCTGGCTGTATCGCGACTCCGGAACCGACCTCGGCACGGCCTGGCGCGCAGCGGCCTTCGACGACAACGGCTGGAAAGACGGCAACGCGCCGCTGGGCTACGGGTATGAGGCGGTGGACACGGAGGTGGCGTACGGCGAGAACCCGTCCGCCAAGCCCATCACCACCTACTTCCGCAAGCACTTCATGCTCGGCGCCGCTCCCTCCGCGCTCACCAAGCTGACGCTTCTGGCGAACTACGACGACGGGTTCGTGGCCTATCTGAACGGCCAGGAAGTGGCGCGCCGCCAGTTGCCGGGAACCGTGACGTATGGCACCACGGCGGCGGAGCACGGCGCGGGCAGCTACGAGAGCATCGATCTGCTCTCGCAGAAAGGCAAGCTTGTGAGCGGGGAGAACGTGCTGGCCGTGGAGCTGCATCAGAGCAGTCCCAGCAGTTCCGACCTGTTCCTGGACATGGAGCTGTCCTGCACCTTCTCCGCCACCGTGACACCGGCGATCCAGACCTCCGTGGCTTCCGTCTCGGTGCCGGAGGGCGGCACGGCCACCCTCCAGGTGCGCCTCTCGGCGCAGCCGGCTTCGAGCGTGACGGTGAGTACGACGCGCAGCAGCGGCGACACCGACCTCACCGTCTCCGGCGGCGCAACGCGCACGTTCACGACATCCAACTGGAACACGTACCAGACGGTGACGCTGGCGGCGGCGGAAGACAACAGCGACAACGCGAACGGCACGGCCACGATCACCTGCTCGGGCAACGGGCTGACGAGCGCTTCGCTGACGGCGACGGAAGCCGACGACGACTACACGCTGACGGTGACGGCGGCGAACGGCACGGTGACGAAGAGCCCGAACAGCACGTACTACGACAACGGCTCGAGCGTGCAACTGACCGCCACGCCGAACGCCGGCTACACGTTCACCGGCTGGAGCGGCGCGCTGAGCGGTACGGCGAACCCCGCCACCCTTACCATGAACGCCGACAAATCGGTCACCGCCAACTTCGCCGGGGCCATTCCCGCCGCGCCGACGGGTGTGACCGCCGCGCCCGTGGCGACCGATCAGATCGACGTGACGTGGGTGGACAACAGCTCGGACGAGACGCGGTTCAAGATCCGCTGCGGGACGGACCCCGCGAACCTGGCCACGGAGATCTTCGTCGCGGCCAATGCCACCCGCTACTCGCACACCGGGCTGGCGCCCGGCACGACCTGGTACTACAAGATCCGCTCGGAAAACGCGGCCGGCGTCTCCGCCTACACGGACCCGCCGGTCAGCGCGACGACGTTGAGCACGGCGGCCGCTGCGCCGAGCGACCTGGCCGCCGACGCGCTGTCCGCGTCGCAGATTCGGCTCACGTGGTCGGACAACTCCGACAACGAGATCGGCTTCAAGCTGCGGCGCGGCACGACGCCCGAGAGCCAGCCGGACGAGATCTACCTGCCGGCGAACACGACGGCGTACGTGGACACCGGGCGCGCGCCGAACACGACCCACTACTACATGCTCAAGGCGCGCGACACGCTTGACGGCTCGGCGTACACCCCGCTGGTCTCTGCGCGTACGGCGCGGGCGGAAGCCGCCGCGTTCGCGGCCTTCAACGATCTGGCGTGGGAGGCCGGGCAGACGGCGTTGAATATCAGCCTCTACACCCTTGGGCAGGGCGGGCTGTTGACCGACTACGCCACCGGCGAGCGCGTGAGCGCACGGCTCACGGTCGGCGACGGCGGCGGCGGCCCGTACACCGACCAGGGCACGAAGGCCACGGCGGGCACGGAAGCCGACGCGCTCTTCGGCGGAAAGGTGGACGCCAGAGGGTTGATCAGTTATGCGACGGCCGACCTGACGCTGAGCCTGACGGGGCTGGACCCGGCCTACCGCTATACACTGGTCCTGTTCGGCAACCGCGCCCAGGCCTCGTACAGCGGCCGCACAACCGTCGTCGTGCTCGAAGGCGCCGAAAGCTTCGCCAACAGCAGCACGGCCGGCGCCGTCATCGGCACGACAGCAGCATCTGGCGACACAACGACCATCGCCAACGGGTACAACACGGCCAACGGGTATGTGGCCCGGTACGAGCAGGTCGACCCCGGCGCCGACGGCGCGGTGACGCTGCGCATGCCCGCGTGGTCCGGCACCGGAGACGCCGGCCGCTACTATCTCAACGCGTTGGCCGTCGCGGCAACTCCCGCCCGGGTTCCACAGGTCCTTGTCGCCAAGGGCGCAGACTGGCGCTACATGCCGGGCACGGCCGAGGCCTCCAGCCCCGCGGCCGCCTGGCGCGGAGCCGAGTTCTCCGACTCCGCATGGCTGAGCGGCGCAGCCCCGTTCGGCTACGGGCCGCTGGTCTACGGCACGCGGGTGGGCATGGCCGGCAAGTTCACCAGCCTCTTCCTGCGCAAGCCGTTCACACTGACACGCCCGGCGCAGGTGAGTGAACTGCGCCTGAATGTGGACTACGACGACGGGTTCATCGTCTGGATCAACGGGCAGGAAGTAGCCCGCGTGAACGTCCAGGACGGGCCTGTGGCCTACGATGAGGTGTGCTCCGGCTATGTCACCGGCAGCTCCGCTTCGTGGTCGGCCGGGATTTCCGGCGGCGCGCTGCCGGTGCTGGGTGCCACCAACGTGCTGGCCGTCCAACTGTTCAACAACTCGCTCTCGAGCGGCGACGCCCTCTTCGACGCCGAGCTGGCCGCACTCGAGGCACAGGTCGATACCCTGCAGGACATGGACGGGGACACGTTACCCGACGCGTGGGAAGCCGCCCATGTTCCCGATTCCTCCGGGCAGTCCGACGCCGACGGCGATGGCGTCTCCGACTACCAGGAATACGTGGCGGGCACCAACCCCACGCAGGGCGCCGACTGGTTCGGGGTGAACGCCGCGATGTCAGACGGTCATGTCGCCGTCCGCTTCCCCACGGTGGCGGCCGACGGGCCGGGCTATGAGGGGTTGACCCGGCACTATGCGCTTGAGCGCTGCAGCGGCATGAACGCCTGGGATTGGGCCGCGGTGCCCGGCTACGAGGACATCGTCGGCACCGGCCAGACGGTCACGTACAGCTCCGCGGATGGCGTCGCCTGCATGTATCGCGCACGCGTGTGGCTGGAATAGCGCGCCGGCGCACGCGCTCGCATACCAACGGTGACGGTCATGAACGCGCACAAACGGTGACAGACCTGCTACCGTGCCCGCGTTTGGCTCGAGTAGCGAGAAGACAGGCAGAATCCGGCACGGTCCATACTGTGCATTGGACTGCACACTTGCCTCCGATAGTGTGCACCAACCCGGTCCGCGCCACAATGACCCACCGCCGCGGCGGGCCCGGGTCAATGTGTCGCGCGCGCGTCCGCCGCGCCGCTCGTGTTGCCGGGCCTGTTTCGCTAGCCCAACGTGTTCTGGACAAATCAGACGCCGTACCGCAGAGTGGTCCCGTGATTGGCACGCTTCCTGCTGCGTCCGAGAGGTGGCTGAAACACGAACCCGAACAAACGGACGTAACCGCAAGACGGCTCGGTTCGGATTGAGAGGCAAGCGATGTTTGGATGGATGTTTGACCCGCTGTATCTGGCTATGCTGCTGCCGGCGATGGTGCTGGCCGGGATTGCATCGTTCTGGACGCGGAGCACGTTCGGGAAATACGCACGGCGCGCGGCGTCGTCCGGCCTGACAGGCGCGCAGGCGGCGGAGTATCTCCTTCAGAGCCAGGGCGTTGACGATGTGGCCATCAAACCCGCGCGCGGGTTCCTGAGCGATCACTACGATCCGACCTCGCGCACACTGCGCCTGTCGCCCGCCGTGTACCAGTCGCGGTCGCTGTCGGCCATCGGGGTGGCGTGTCACGAAGCGGGACATGCCCTGCAGCACGCGCGCCGGTATCTGCCGCTGGGATTGCGCACCGCCTTCGTGCCGGCCGCGCAGATCGGGAGCAGCGGCTCCTACATCATCTTCATTCTCGGTTTCCTGTTGCGCTCGGTGGCCATGATGAAGCTGGGCGTGCTGCTGTTCGCGCTGGTCGTGGTGTTCTCGCTGATTACACTGCCGGTGGAATGGAATGCGACCGCGCGGGCCAAGCGGCTCATGGTGCAGGCCGGCATCGTCACCCCGGCCGAGCAGCGCGAGGCCGGCGCCGTTCTGAACGCGGCGTTCCTGACGTATGTGGCCTCCGCCTTCACGGCCATCATGACGCTGTTGTACTATATGCTCCGGGCCGGCCTGCTCGGCGGCGGGCGCGACGATTGAGGAGTTCGACATGACGATCATGATCGCCAGGCTGATCCACTACGCCTTCAGCGTGTACCAACTGGGGCTGCTGGCGTATGTGGTCTGCTCGTGGATCGCGCACCCGACGGCGCGATCGGTCCGGCTGTGGCTGGCCAGGTTCTACGAGCCGCTGTTGATCCCGATCCGCCGCGTGGTGCCTGCGTTGCGCACGGGGCATACGGCCATCGATTTCAGCCCGCTGATTCTTCTGATCGGGTTAGCTCTGGCGCGTGGGTTGCTGATCTCGATTCTGCTCCCGCCGTTCTGAAAGTAGAAGCGGCGTCTCGCCGCTTCCCGCGGGCCGAAGGCCCGCCCCCCCCCCCCCCCCCCCCCGG